>DATCTV010000055.1 GCA_036567785.1 Desulfomonilia bacterium
AGAACCATACAGTCGGACTGGGTGACATAGTATCGGACTGCCGCATAGAAGGCATAACTCGGGACTTCGTAACCGTCTCCAAACTCCAGAACGGCTCAACACTCCTTGTAAGACTTCCCGCTCCTGATTATGTTGAAAGAACAATATCAGCCGGATCGTTAAATATTAAGGGGAACAGGAACAATTAAAATCAATATATAAATGCCGGGTTGTCGGCTGTTTTCAGACACAATAATGAATTGAATTTAAATGTGGAGGACATCTATGAAAACAGGAAAATTATATTATCCGTGGTTATTGTTTTTGATGCTCTTTTTTATGACGGCATGCCTGAAAGTTACTGGAATAACTCCTGCAAAGGCATCTGAGAATGTAAGCAGAAACGCTGAGATAATAGTTTTATTCAATATTGCCCCAGATCCTCTTACAATCAACAGGGATACATTTGTTGTCAAAGACGATTCCGGAAATGTCGTAGACGGTGAAATCGAATGCGATGGCAAAAAAATAAAGTTTAAACCGGCTTCACCTCTGATCTATGCAACGAGATATGATTTGGCAATAAAGACTGTGGTAAGAAACAAGACGGGTTTATCACTTGGCACAGATTTTAAATCATCATTTACAACCGAAGCCCCGGCCGGACTTAATGTCATTGCTACATCTCCCGCAGATAATGAGATGAATGTAAAACGGGATACAGCAGTAAAAATATACTTTGACAGCAAGCTGGACTCTTCAAGCATTTCTTCAGGTTCTGTTAACATCAAGAACAGGATCGGGAAAACAGTTAAAGTCAAAAGTGTTTTGGTTAGAGGAAATTGTTTAACCATGGAACATGATGAGAAGTTTGATATGAATACAGTATATTCTGTCAATATTTCAAAAGGAATAAAACATATTAACGGCTGGACAGCCTCAGAGGATTATTCTTTTGAATTCAAAACTCATGATGGCTTGTGGAGGCCTATAGATTTCCCATTTGTAAACGCTGATATCGACTCCTCAAATATAAGGTTTGTTTCAAATCCGGACGGGTATGCATTAGCCGTGTGGTCCCAGATCGACGGATTTGATGAAAACAAATGTCCTGAATATAATATTTATGCAAGTCTTTGGAATAAAGTATCCTGGGAAAATCCCCAGCCCATCGGAATACCGGGTGCCCTGTGTGACGGCCCTTCAATATTTGACGTTCAGGCTTCATTCAGCATGGATGGGCGCCAGGCAACAGTATTATGGGCTCAATCGTTTGATACTGAACAGGGCCTTCCTGCGTTCGATATCTATTCTAACTGTTGGAACGGAACAGCATGGCAGGGTGTTAAAACTGTAGGAACCGCCGGTCAACGCAGCATAGAGGCAAGCCGTTATCCCGGACAGCTCAGTTTGTCATATGGCCCTGATGGAAGGGCATTTGCAACATGGCTTTATTGGGAGTTTGCAGAGAAAAACATTCTTTCTCAAATAATGTACAGTGTAAATGATGGTGATACCTGGAGTGATCCTGAAGAGGTTTTCCCGACTTGCAGTGATACTGTTATGGAACAGCAGGTTGGTTTTGATAAAAACGGACATGGGATGCTGATAATGAAAAAATTAATGGGTACTGCTTCAGGTATATATGCCAGCCATTACAACGGGGCAGTATGGGGCGATGCAAAATCATTGGGAGCTACAGGAAACAGCATAAATATGACCTTTCTTTCGAACGGCGATGTCCTGGCTGCATGGTTTGGAGGATATCAATATGAGACATCGGTTATAGCATACCGTTGGGATAGCAAAACAGATAGATGGGAATCATCGGGAGCAATCGGAAACGCATATGTTGAACCATTCATGAAACCTGCGATCGCTGTCGGTTCAACTGGCGATGCTGTAATGGCATGGAAAGACGGTGAAAACAGAAGGAGTATTTTTGCATCACGATATAACCGGAATTCATGGGGCCTTCCGCAGCTGCTTGCATCGCCGCTAGAAGGCATTGCTTCAAATCCTGAAGCCGCCGGCTGTCCGAACGGTGATATATTCCTGATCTGGTGGCAGAGGCACATTATTCTTAACAGATACGACCTGTGTGTGAGAAAGCTGGATTCTGACCTGGGTATATGGGGAGATATGCAAATAATAAAGTCCGTAGAATCCAGCGATGCACCTGAATCCTTGCATGTGGCCGTAAGTCCGGATTCAAGTGCAGTCCTGATCTGGAAGCAGGGCGGCAGTTTATATTCAATGATATTTGATTAATCAGGGGGAATATATGAAATGTGCAAAAACAAGGAAAATCGTAATCTATTCAGTTTTTATGACTTTCATTGTACTTGCTGTCGGGTGTCTGAGGGTAAATGCTGTAGAGCCTTCAGACAAGGCAACAGATGTTGAGACTGATGCATGCGTCAAGGTTATATTCAACATGAAACCTGATAGTGCGTCGGTTAATGCCGGAACGTTTATTCTGAAAGACAGCTCAGGAAAAGGCGTTGAAGGCAGAATATCGGTTTCAGGCAAAACTGCAGCGTTTAAACCTGTCTCAAGTCTGGCACCAGGAAGCAGATATTCAGTCTATGTAATGAAAAATATTAAAGACGCTTCAGGAAAAGAGCTGGATATGGATTACATATTCAACTTTACAACCACAGGAAATATCGTGGCATCTGTTGATCCGGCGGACAGTTCTGAGGGTATTCCATGCGGCGGCATAATAAAGATATTTTTCAGCATGGATGCCGATCCGTCAACCGTCAATGATTCAACTATCAGGCTTATGGACGGTTCCGGCAATCCGGTTGCCGGAGAAGTCATCTCCAACGGCAGGATAGCGGTTTTCAAACCCATACTGAGATTATCAGAGCTTGAAAAATATACTCTGAGGGTTACCACAGGGGTTAAAGATATCAAGGGAAGGCCTATTACAAGAGACTTTACATCATCATTTACAACCAGAGCCGATTCATGGAGTGCTCCTGTCAGGGTCAATGCTGAAAAGGAGTACGCTTTCAGCCCGCATGTCTCTATGGATGACAACAACAATGCATTCATCTTCTGGTGGCAGTATGCGGATTCAGCTTCAGCAATATTGAGAAGTGATTATCAGAACGGAACGCTTTCAACAATTCCGGATGTAATGAGCATGACTGCATTTAATCAAAAATATGTTGATTATCCGCAGGTCGCCATGAATAAAAACGGCAAGGCGATTGCTTTCTGGATCGAACTTGACGGTGTTTTATGCCGATTGTTCAGCAGCACGTATGAAGCGGGCAAATGGGGAAAGCCTGCAGCGGTAAGTGATGCCGTCGGGGAAATCAATATAGCAAAAGCAGTGGTAAACGATAATGGAGACGCCATATTGGCATGGCTCCAAACTTATGAGGAAGACCCTTCCACAACAAGGGTCTGCTTCAGTATTCTGAAGAATAACATCTGGAGTGCTCCTCTATCGACAGGTGAACCGGAAGGAATACCGTATGAATTTCAGTTAGCAATAAGCCGCAGCGGCAGTGCCATAATAGCATGGACAGAACAGTGCAGTATCAATTATGTACTGACATTCGGCCGTATTTTCAAGAAGGAGTACAACGGTGAAAGCTGGGGTAACACCGAAAGAATAAACAATTACACCTATACAACAGGCAGTTTACTGACTTCAACCACCAATCCTGAAATCGTAATGGAAGAAAACGGAGATGCCATTATGGTCTGGTGCCAGCAGGAAAAGGCATCAACCGAGGTCGGCGATCCATATGTGAAAAGGATATACAAGAGTGAGCGCCACAATGGAGTGTGGGACGAAAAGCCTTCAATACTGAGCAGGGAAGGTGTGGACGCATCACGCCCAAAGATTGCCATGAACCGCCTTGGTGATGCCCAGATATTATGGCTGGAAAAAGAACATATGTATGGCATCAGCCGACATGAAGGTTTCTGGGATACCTATCCTGAATATATCTTCACTCTGTCGGTCTGCACCGGATCTGACGGGGCCGGTTACCATATGGCTATGGATAACAGCGGTAAGGTCCGGATCCTTGTTTCAGGATATAATATCCGAGGAAACCAGAAAGCTCAGATATTCAGAACCGAATTTGCCAGGCCTCAGGCATCTGTGCTGACTGCAATAAGCAGTCCTGATTCGGATGCCTTGAATCTCAGGCTGGCAGCCGACGGCAGGGGTAATGCCATTGCGGTCTGGGAACAGAAATCGGATGATGGAAAACCATCGGTCTTTATGAGTGAATTCCGGTGAATTCATAACACCTGATTTAAAACAAATTTTTTAATTTAATGAGGAGACTGCATCATGAAAAAAAATTATAGGAATATCCTGACAGTTGTTTTTTTAATATCAGTGTTTTTACTTGGCGGTTGTATAAAGGTGATAAGTACGGATCCTGCAGACGGTTCGGAAGGTGTACCGGTTAACAAGACTGTCCGCATGGTTCTCAACAGGGAAGTGAATCCCGGTACGGTCAATGCCGGGACACTGATTGTCAAAGACAGTTCCGGCAGTATTATCCCTGGAGATATTTTCTGTAACGGCAAAGAGGTATTTTTCACACCTCAAACCCTTTTTGCGAAGGGAACGAAGTATTCTGTCACGTTAAAAAAACAGATTAAAGACATGATGGGTACAGGTCTTAAAGAGTATTTGTTTTCATTTACCACTGCATGTTCGTCTCCGGATCCGTCGTTGATGCCTCATGTATTATCTGTATCGCCTTCTGACGGTTCTACCGGCATAGCCTTTGATGCACCTGTCAGGGTGAGGTTCGACACTGCCGTTCTCGGATCATCGGTAAATTCAAAAAGCTTTATTGTAACAGATGGTGAGGGTACAAGAATAAATGGTAATTTTTCTTTCAGCGACGACATGAAAAGTCTTTCATTCATACCTGTCAATCCTTTTGCTTTCCTGACAGAATACACTGTACGGCTTGAAAATAAGATTTCCAGCAATAAGGGAATACGGCTTGAAAAGGGTATAAGCCTTTCTTTTACAACGGAAGCAGAAAAGAAGTGGAACACGCCGGCAGCATTCATGACGGATAATGGTACATTTGGAGGTTATGCTGATCTGGCCATGGACAGTAACGGAAATGCAATAGTTGCTTTTGTCGAGGTTGACAATGTTAAGAGCTGGATCAGCAGGTGCGAATTCAGGAACGGGGCATGGGGGGAAGTTCAAAAAATAAGCATGTCACGGAATAATGCCGGTGCTCCGAAAGTCGTTATGAACGACAACGATGAAGCAATAATCGTCTGGACCGAGTGGGACAAAACATATACAGGGGAAGATGAAAATCCTGTTTATACGCAGGAACTTTTCAGCAGCTTGTACAGAAACGGAGAATGGAGTACTCCTGAAATTGTTCAGGGAATGAATAATTATATTTCTATTGCACTCGGTAATGACGGAGATGCCATTCTTGCCGGTTACCTTCTCGATGATAACTTCAATATTCTTGGATTGGGCATAAAGGAATTCAGAGACGGCTCGTGGAACAACATGCCTCTGAAAAAGATCGACACGGATGAATATAATGCCATAAATGTCCAGCTTGAGATTGATGATTCAGGCGATGCGATTGTAACATGGCTCAAGGATGACAACAATGACCGCCCGTCATTCTTCATGAAGAGGAACAGCCACATATGGACCGAACCTGAAGAAATAAAAACCGATACTTTCGATAAGACTATTCCCATATTGAATCGTTATGGAGATAATGTAGCCGACGGCATTCTGAACTGTATATTCTCGTGGATTATTGATCCCGTAAGGTCCGGCAGTGATACGAGCATCAATATTGTCAGAAGAGATACTACAGAGGAAAACGGCTATCACCTGGCGAAAAAAGGGGATTCTGTATTTCTTGCCTGGAGAGAATATTTTACAGCTTATCAGACTTACAATAAAAACCGTTATTATACTTACAGCGCCGAATACATCAACGGTGAATGGACAGTTCCGATGCTTGCAACAAATATGTCAATTTGCAAGCTTGATATCTGGAACCTTGCCAGAGCTTTCCGGCTTGATATAGACGGCAGGGGCAATGCGGTTATGGCTTGGCCTCAGAGGGAGGACCAGTCTGGAACCTACTGGTTCAGGGACTATGGCTGCTACAGGATATTCAGAAACGAATACAGGAGCGGGATATGGAATTACGAATCACAACAGATAAGCACGGCAGGTAGATATTCCGATTATCCCAGAGTTGCAATGGACAGGAAGGGAAATGCCATAATCATCTGGCAGGAATGGGACGGCAGCAGATGGCAGTTGTTCAAGACCGAGTACAGGTGATGCGAAAGCCTACAGGAGTCAGATTTGATAAAACTAAAAAAGCTTGAATATATATGAAACAATAGAGACCCCTGTTTTCTGGAAATCAGGGGTCTCTATTTATCTTGAAGAAAGTTCTTTTTCTGATCAGTACAAAATATTCACTTAAACCTTTTTAAGCATTATTAAGGTTTTTCATGTATCAGTAGTATCAGGGTTTTCCTTATCCTATTCTCTTAAATCCTGCGTTGAGATGGTTTGCGCCGCAATATCTGCTTCGCTGAACGGCAGGTCGATCCATTCCTTGTCGCTGTACATTTGTGTCTGATCCTTATACCAGGGTGAATTGACGTTTTGTGACAGTGAATAGGTCGTGATGGTGCTCATGCGCGGGTATTCCCTGCCTTCGAAACTCACGACCTGGATATATGTATTTCCGTGATACGGATTGACGAAGGCTTTCTTTGCAGGGTCCCAATTACTCTCGATAACACTGAACAAACCCAGTGAATCGGATCCGCCGTGCACCGGGATGTTTTCACCTCCGCGTTCCACGTATTGATGATCCCGCAGCGTCGCATCAAGGGGAAGGTTAAGATCATGGAATTCCTGCAGCGTATCATTAACGGCTGTCCATACCTTCGGATTCAGTATGTTCAATCCCCTGGGAGTGCCGATAGGGTCAGTGGTATTGAAGGGATAAAGAAAACATGATGTCAGCGGTATGGTGGGGGAATATGTTGTCCCGGCCGGCAATGATGTTCCAAGCAGCTGCCTGGCAATGCGCCGGAACAGAAGCGCCCCGGGGGAGTCAAGATTATCCGTGCGGTCCCAGGCTGCAAGTACGTCAATGGCCGGTTTTATGCTGTTATCAACGATGGCCATTATTTTTAGAAGCCGGAGAAGATCGTCCACCCAAAGCTCGGCCAGCTTGTTGCGTGCATTAAAAATAATCTCCCGCATGTTGTCATGGGTGAATTTGTTGCCCGGAAGCCCGTCATTGCCCGAGAGCCTTTCTGCGATTATTGTATGCCCCATTCGAGTACGCAGGCTTAATTGCGAATTTTCCGTACCTATGATGCGGGCATAGCCTGTAACGGGTTCTGACGGGTTTACCAGCCAGTAGCTGTCATTGCTGTTAAGCACAAAATCATGCCTGAAGATCGACGGTAATTGCGATATGCCCATAATGCCCGGAACTATGGCATCCGAGGCGGCCTCCGGCATGCACTCTGAGCGGGTTCCGTCAAGAATGGGAAGCCCCAGAAGTCTGAAAGTAAGCTGTCCCAGAGATGATCCGCAAGAGGTTGCCTTCTTGTCAGGGATGTTTGCAACTACGGTAATGTCACCGTAAAAGGCCTCTCCATAAGCATCGGCGGCAATCGTATTAGCCCATGGGATAGCCTGGAACCTTTCCAGTACCCGCTTTACATCGTGCACATTCCTTGTCTTGCCCATTTCCACAAAATGATTGAGTGCCCGCAGGTTTTCAGCATTCGGGTCCAGAAGGGCAAAGCCGCTGGAAGACGTCCATGAAAGAATTTCCAGGTCGGTCAGGGCAGTGCACATGGGGCCGAATCGTGTGGTATAGAGGGTGCGTTTTATCCTGCCGGTCGTGCCGTCATCATTGAGCGCTTCGATCTCCAATGGCCAGGCCTTCATCTGTTCGACCTTGCCGTCAACCTTGTAACTGTAGGTGTTTACAACATCAAGTTGAACCGGGACGAAACGGAATGCCGTGGATACTGTGTGCGACCAGGCCACACTGCTGTTCGCGCCGATGGCAATTATTGGTATTCCCAGAAAGCTTATGCCGTTAACGTCATATTCCCCCGGGATGGTCATGTGAACCTGATAGAAACTCCCGGAGTCGAGCCACCCCATATGCGGATTTCACAGCAGCAGTCCGCGGCCGTTCTTTGTGGCTTCTTTCCCGACTGCAATGGCATTGCTTCCCATGCTGAGCTTCAGGTGTGACTTCAATTGGGATATGGACTGTTCGTCTGAATTCAGTATATCGGCCAGTTGTACATTTGCCGCGGATTTTTTGGGACTGGCGCCGCCGATTCCGCCTACTGAAGCGGCCGATCCCGCCATGATGTGAATCATGTAGCACACCCGGTAAACATCGAGTTCGGTGATTTCCCTGACCCATTCAGAGTTCTGGCAGGCCGGATCGGTAAGGGTCTCTGCCGGGTGGTCTCTAAGATAGCGGTTATATCCGGCCGCATACCCCCTGATCAAGTCCTTTACTTCAGGTCCCATCCCAACCGGGTAGGGAGATGTCATTATCTTTTCCACGAGACCCCGTGCCTTAATCAACTTGAAGAAGAAATCACTGTCTGAGTTCTTGAACAGCATTTCATTTCCGGGAAAATGGAAGGTGTTATCCGGACCGAAGTACTTCGAGCGTTCGCCGTTGGCAGTCACATATGCATCGGCCAGCCTGCAGATATTATCCTCGGCAGCGGCATATGCATAACCGTACCCCAGACCCGCCCAGTCGGCGGCCTTGATATGAGGTATCCCATGCGGCGTACGGCGGATGGTTGCATGAAATCCGCTTTCTTCAGGAAGCGTAGGTGTGTTGTTTGCTGTGCCGGCATCGGAGTTATCGCCGCTATTGCTGCAACTGGCGATGAAGATGACAATAAGCGCCAACAGCAGAAGCCGAATGATTGATCGAAAATACATCTTGCGGGTTATCCCTGAATTTCCTTTCATATGACCCCCTCCTCATGAAAATTATTTGGGCTGAACAAGAACCCGGATGAAGCAGATTAATACCTCCTGTAATCCGGGTCACAGTCTCAAACGGATAAATAAAAAGCACTTCTCTTGCTGGAGAAACAGTTCAACGTATAAGTTACACCAATCTCAGAAAAATTAAAAGGCCGGACAATGCCCATAATAAAATGCAGCTTGTCTGATGATTGAAATATGCCGGATAAAACAGCTGCATTTACTGACTTGTTGTAAAACAGGTTATGTCAATCATCCTGCACCTGATTTTTATATTCGGTTATAATCAGTAACACCCGAGATGGGCAAAACCGGGGATTGAAAACGGGATATGCTCATCCTCTTTTACAAAATATGCAGCTAGCCTTTCGATGTTATTGACCCCGATAAAAGTGATTGCATTTTCTATAAGACTGACATGAGGCCTGAACCTGTACCAGATGTTGTTCTTTATCCATAAGGCGCGCTTGAAATACTTTGTGAATCGGGCAAATTCCGACTGGGCCCTGTCTTTATCATAAACCGCCATTGCTGCGACCTTGCCTGTGATAAGCGCGCCCAGTATGCCGAACCAGCCGATCGGATCCATGGCCCCGCTTATTGTGCCGCAGAAGATAAGGCCGTTTCTTGTAAGCCTGGGGTTATCCGTGCTTGCCAGCGGAACCGCGCCTGATGCATAGTGCCAATAGTCGTGCTCGATGCCCTGGGTTCTGCGCATGAAATCGGTATATTCATCCAGGCTCGTGCGTTTCACCTCGCGGGTCGAGAAGAGAAGGTTGAAGTAATAATTGTTGGCAGAACTCAGATAGCCGTATTCCGTGATGCCTTCGTTCCACCAGAGCCATGAGTAGTTTGAAAAACCTATTTCACCCCTGGAGATATAGCCGTACCATCGCTGGTAGGGGATGCCTAACATGTCGTAAGCCCCCTGGGTAAGGCCACATGCTATGATCGTGCCGGGTGCGAGTTTGCCGATATCCTCTTTTTTAAGTGCATGCCCGAATTCGAATTTCACACCATCATCAGAGGCAATCCGGTAAAGATACGTATCGAGACTTGTGGGGCGGTTGCCCCGCTCGACGCTATATAGCCCGCCATGCGGCGCATACGCCTTGGTGTCGTGAAAATAAAACGGGCATGCGATAACAGGATAAAAGCACGGTGAAATGTCGATGCCGATATATTCCGAAGTCATCCTGACATTGATCGGTGTCGTGTGCGTCGAAGGATTATAAAGGGGATCGCCTCCGTATGATTTTTCACGCTCGATAACGGTGACATCGAAACCTTCCCGTACAAGGTTAATCGCACAGACAAGCCCTGACATCCCTGCACCGTATATGAAAACTTCTTTCGCCATTATGCCCCCATTGACCTGATGATCGCATTTGCTGCATCGATACCGCTTTTGGCCGCCCCTTCCACCGACGGCATGTACATGTATTCTCCTGCAAGGAAAAGACCCTTCACATCACCAAGGCCATCTTTTTTCATGCGGCTTATTGCGGTGAGCATCCCCGGCGGAGATGTGCAGACCGCCTCACTGAACCTCAAAATCTCGGTGAATACTGGAAAGTCAGGCATGTCCGGTGTAAATCTCTGGATATCTTTAATAAGATATTTCTTGATATCGTCATCTTTCATTTTAATCAGTTCTGCCGCTTGTCTTCCGTATGTAAAGCAGTTTATAAGACCTGCTCCGTGCGGTGCATAAAAAGGTGATTTCATCGAACTTTCGGTATAGCCTGCCATTGCTGAACCGAATTTTCTGGGGAGTGCAACCGCATACCAGCCTTCGGGCAGAAGCCTTTTTTCAAGGCCGAAAATGACATGGCATGACTGCGAATAGCGGACTGTTTCCAGGGGCTTTATGATTGTATCCGGCAGATCCGGGATCAATTTCATGACAGATGTCGCAGTGGCAGTGCATATAACATTCTTGCATTCAATGAGCCCTTCGTTTGTCTCTACGCCTTTGACGGATTTGCCTTCAATAACAATCCTGTTTACTTTGGTGTTCAACTTTACCGAGCCTTTGCATTCATCGTAAAGTCTTGCTGAAAGCGAACCCATGCCGTTTCTGAACGTCCAGAGGCCGTTGATGCAGTAAAGAAGGAGCGCAAGTCCGTAGTTTGCAGCCACGTCCTCGGGTTCCCCGAGTGTCATGCATGATGCAACGGGCTGGAAAACATGCTCAAGCAGGGAACTCCCGGCCTTTCTAAGCGTGAAGTCGGCAAGAGAAATGGTATCCAGGTCAAGGGATGGCTCATAGTTCGTGAAATCCAGCTTCCCAATCCTTTTGATTATATCGGGGGTGATCTTTATAAGTTCAAAGATAGCCTTCATAGGAACGCCCCTGAATCTCAGAAGCTCGGGGAGGTTCTTTATTATGTCCAGAGGCCTTATCGAGGCCAGCACAGGAGACGGTTTTCTGCCAATGGCAGGCGGGATCCCGGCCCGGAAGGGCATCTGAACGAGTTCGGCGGAAAGCCCGAGTTCCCTGCTCAGCATGAAATATGTATGATAATATCTGAATAGAAACTGTGCGCCTGTATCGAGGATATAACCGTCTCTGTTCCGGCTCGCTGTTCTGCCGCCGGCAAAGGAATTTTCTTCAAGACAAAGCGAGCCGATGCCATTTTTTTTCAATATATACGAGGCTGCCAGTCCTGCGGCGCCAGCTCCTATTATTATAACCTTCATAAATATGCCCCGAATACGATAATGTGTTTAATTTTACCAGCATTGAGAGGCGGGATAATTATCTTATGCGCCTTGTGAAATTACTTTTATCTAATTATAATGCAAGAAACAATGTCTGTATTGAACTTCTGGGTGTTTGATTATTATAAGTTGGAGGAAGTTGTGAGGCATCTTTCAGTATTATCTCTGATGATCGGTTTTCTGATACATTCCGGCCTTGTTCAGGCCGCCCAGCTCAATCTTGATGCAAAGACAAAAAAGGACCTTGAAAGCGGGAAGGTCATAATGACGATCGAACAGAACCCGCACACAAAGGTGTTCAACCCCACAGGCCACAGCCTTGTGGATGCCAGTGCTGAAGATGTCTGGAGGGTTATTACCGATTTCAACCATTTCGGCGAATTCATGCCGAATGTCATTTATTACAGGCCGGTCGGGTGGAAGGACGGAAGGCTTATTGTTGACTGCAGGGTCAAGGTCGTAATGTTCAAAATGGACTACACACTTTCCTATGTGATCGACGAGAAGGATTACACTACATACTGGTTCTATGTAAAAGGCCCGATTAAGGACGCCCAGGGGTATTTCAGGATAGAACCTTATGATGATAAAAGAGTGCTTGTCACTTACACTACTTCGCTCGATGTGGGAAAGGCCATACCGGGTTTTATTGAGGAAAGCCTGGGCAAGACGACTTTCCCTTCGATATTCAAATCTCTCAAGAAAAGAGTTGCCATGCTGAAAGAAAAGGGGCCAATACCGAAACCCGTTCTGCCCCCAGTGAGTCAGGTGAATTGAACTGATGCAGCCTGATAGAGACACCGGCTTAATCTGGCAGTGCAAATAACCGGAATAAATCATTAATTTAAGAGCCGTTTAATATTTCAAATGTGTGTGGTAAAAGGCACTCATATTGTCAAAAGGAGAGATAATAATGTCCTGGAAAGGGTATAAAAAACTGAAAGATGCTTTTGCCGCAGGCACCACGCCTGACCCGGCGGAACTCAGGGGTTACTTCAAGGTGAAGCTTGTCACCGGCATATTGCCGGATTTCAGGTCTTTCCTGCACTGCAAATTTTTCCCGATGGGTGTGGAAGATAAAGGCGGCGGATTCAACGAATTCCTTGGATTCATCAGGATAGGCGATTTTATAATTGAAAGGACAGAATCCATACTGGGCGACGGGCAGAAGGTACTCCGAATCAATTACAACAGGAAGGGCAATCCCTTCTGGCTGAAGCCATTAAATGACGAACTCAAAAAAATGTCGGACGGTTTCTATCTCGGGCGCGGGGTCTTCCTCATAAAGGGGAAGGCCTACAACACGTTTTATTTTACAGTCGAAAAGATGAGGGAGTGACATGGAAAGAAAAGATGCGTACAGGAGCATCCCGAAGATGGATATGATTCTTGGCATGGACGAGCTCTTAAGCCTGCCCCTTCGTCAGGATATAATAAAAAAGGCTGTTGAGAATGAGCTGGTCACAATTCGTGATTCGATTAAAAAAGGTGATGCACGGAAAATTCCTACAGCACAGGAGATAGCTGCCAGGGTTTCAGCGGTTCTATCAGTTCTCATCGAAGCAGGATTGAGGCCAATGATAAATGCGACAGGCGTCATGGTGTATACGAATCTGGGAAGGGCGCCCCTTTCCTCCTACGCCCTTATGGCCATGATAGATGCGGGCGGGTATTCAGATCTGGAATATAATATAAAGGAAGGCATAAGGGGCTCCAGGCAGGATCATATAAAGGAGATCGCGAAAGCGGCCTTCGGGGTCGAGGATGCGATCGCCGTGAACAATAATGCGGCTGCGGTAATGCTGGTTCTGACAAGCCTGGCTGCCGGCAGGGAAGTGATCGTCTCCAGGGGAGAGCTTGTCGAGATAGGCGGATCGTTCAGGATGCCCGATGTCATGACATTAAGCGGTGCCGTACTCAAAGAGGTGGGCACTACAAACAAGACAAGACTGTCCGACTACGAGGCCGCAATAAACGATAACACAGGACTCATCATGAAGGTGCACAGGAGCAACTTCGCTCTCATAGGTTTCACCGATGAGACAGAAATAAAGGAACTGTCAACTCTCGCTAAATCCAGAGGCCTGCCTTTATATGTGGATATGGGTTCGGGCATACCGTTCGACCTCTCTGCGTTCGGTATTCACGGCGAATGGACTGTACCCTCATGCCTTACGGACGGAGCGGACATAGTATCCTTCAGTGGAGACAAGGTCCTGAGCGGTCCGCAGGCAGGAATCATTGTAGGCCGGAAGTCCCTCATATCGAAAATGTCGAAACATCCGCTGCACAGGGCTGTAAGGATAGACAAGTTCAGTCTGGCTGCGCTTGTCGAGACGCTCAAACTGGCAGCGATGGAGATGTATGACGAGCTGCCGGTACTGAGGATGATTACCGAAGACCGCGCTGAGGTTAAAAAAAGGGCCCTGTCGCTTAAAAGAAAACTTAAGGCGAAAAGCGCAATAATCGAGACAAAGGCTGTGATCGGGGGCGGGGCTGCTCCGACATCTACTATCCCGTCATTTGCCGTGGTGATTTCATCACCTGATTCAGTTGCCGCCCATGCCAGGCTACGTGATGAAGGAATCGTTTGCAGGATCGAAGATGACAGATTGATATTCGATATGAAAACCGTATCGGACGAAGAGCTGAAAGATGCCGCCGAAAGGATCAACAATGCCCTTTAAGTCGCCATACAGAATCGGAATAGCCCTTGGAGGAGGGGGAGTGAGGGGGCTCGCCAACATAGGCGTTTTAAGGGCGATGGAAGAAGCAGGCATAAAACCCGATGTCATATCAGGGACAAGCATGGGGGCCATCGTAGGGGCAGTTTATGCCGATACGCTGAGCGCATCAGGAACAGAAAGCGCCATCAGGGGAGTTCTCACCTCCGAAGAATTTTTAAAACAGGTTCAGAAGATGGGGTCTCTTTCCGGAGGAACGGACATTGACATGGGCTTTTTTGAAAAGATGTTCGATACGGCAAAAAAAGGATATGCATTCTACCGTTTCATGACAAAGGACTCGGTCGTTTCGCAGGCCGCTTTCGAGGAGATCGAAAAGCTTGTGCCGGATAAATATTTCTCGGATCTCAAGCTGAGGTTTGCATGTATCGCGCTTGATCTCGTTTCAGGGAATACGGTCATATTTCGTTCTGGCTCTCTGAGAAAGGCCATAAGGGCTTCGAGCGCCGTTCCCGGGGCGTTGTCTCCGGTCAGCATGGATGGCGGCATGTATGTGGACGGCGGATGGGCCGAGAGTGTACCGATATCCGCAGTAAAGCAGCTTGGCGCGCATTTTATCATTGCGTCCGACGTCTCGCGCGACATTACGTCAATCGATGCGAAGAACGGGCTTAGAAACAGCATGGATATAATGATTAGGGCCAATGACATTGCAAGGTCCTCAATGAACATGCTCCGGACAAAGGAAGCCGATTTTGTTATACATCCGGAAGTGGGAGATGCGCCGTGGTCTGCTTTTGAAAACTTTGACGCCTATGTTGCAGCGGGCTACAAAGCGGCAAAAACGGCCATGCCGTCACTGAAGAAGACCATATTGAAGTTTCATATTACCGGCCTGCCGAGGCTTTTCAAATAGGCTCCGTTCCGGTCATGGAGACGAAAAAAAGGATTATTCTCAAAGTTTCAGCAGAAGACTCGGGCAGCCGCCTGGACGTTTTTCTTGCAAAAAGAGCCGGGATAAGCAGATCCGCTGCGACGCGCCTTGTTTCTGAAGATAAGGTAACGGTCGATTCGCTTAACAGGAAGCCTTCCTTTGCCGTATCCGCCGGCATGAGGGTGGCACTCGAGCCTGAAGAGGAAAAAACCTCTGATATCCTGCCCTGGGAAACCGAGCTTAATATACTTTATGACGATGAGGCAATTATCGTGATCGATAAGCCTGCAGGCCTTGTAGTTCATCCCGGCGCGGGCAACTTTGAAAAAACGCTTGTCCATGCTCTTATTGCAAGATATCCGCAGATGGCTAATGTGGGCAGCATAGAAAGGCCCGGCATTGTCCACAGGCTCGATAAGCTTACATCAGGCGTCATGGTGGTTGCAAAAAACCAGCAGGCCTACAGCAGACTGTCTGACGCGTTCAAAGATCATACACACAAGAGGGTCTATATATGCATATGCTTCGGCATGATGCCCAGGAACAGCGGCCGCATTGAAAGCCTCATCAACAGGAATCCGGGCGACAGAAAGAAGATGACCTCAAAGGCGAAGTCAGGACGAACTGCTATTACGAACTGGGAAGTGATGAAATCATGGCCGGGGTTTTCAATGCTCAAGCTCAGTCTTGAAACAGGCCGCACTCACCAGATAAGAGTGCACCTGTCGGATCTGGGACATCCGATTGTAGGCGATGTCGAATATGGCGGGAAGGGCAGGGCAGCCAATATTGCAAATGCCGATGTTAAGGCTTATGTGAGGAAGATTGAAAGGCAGATGCTTCATGCGCATATCCTGGGAATCAATCATCCCGAAACGGGGGAATACATGGAATTCATCTCTCAACTCCCGGAAGACATGATCCTGTTGGAGCAGGAACTGAACAGGAACTATTCATGAAAGGCAAGGAACTTGACAGGCTCGGCAATCACCTCGGGGTGATAAGCAAGGACATATACAGGCTCCTGAAGATAAAATCGCAATGGAGAGAGATTGCCGGTGAAGTCTTTGCCGGTCATACTGTCCCGGCCAGGTTGAAAGGAAGCAAACTGGAAGTGCTTTGCGATTCCTCTGTCTGGGTGCAGCAGGTGGGCCTGCTCGAACTGACGCTCATTGAAAGCATCAGGAAGATTACCAATTTGAGAATAAAGGAAATTGATTCAAAGATCGGGGTATTGAAACCGGAAGCTCAACCGGGATTGAAAAAATCCGTACCCGTCAAACTTGATATCGACAGCCAGGTATATGAAAATATCAAAAATCCTGAACTGAGAGAAAAGATCAAGGCTCTGATAAAAGGGTCTTGAAATTTGTCCGAAAGTGATGAACCGTGAGTATGACGGTTCCGGCTGCAGTACAGCATTGAAAAATCAAGTGCGCATTGACAAAACCGGATATGCCTTTATTATCCCCATGGTGAGGTAAGGAATCATGTACAGAAAATTTATGGAACTCATAGAGGAAAACGCGGAAGATATAGCAAAGAGCATCGTGCAGGCCGTTTACAATAATGAAGAGTTTTCCCAGTACCGCGGGATTTCTGATGAAATTTTGACGGAGCGGGTTTATCAGGTGATCCGCAATGTTTATGAACGGCTCGGTAACTGGCTCGACAAGAACAAATCAAAGAACACTCTGTTTGCCTATTATTCAGACCTCGGCGCCCAAAGGATGCGGGAAGGTATACCGCTTGAGGAAGTCGTCAGGCTTTATCAGCTTATCAAGCGTGAGATATGGCATGCGTTCAGGGAAGATCTCAGCGTGAACGATGACTTCGAACTTAAAAGGCTTATGGAAATCGATTTTTATGTAGACCTGTTTTTTGACAGGATCGTCACTGCCATAATCTCAGGTTATCAGCACGAGCAGGCAAAATTTCAGAAAAGGCAGTAACCTGTCAGGGAAAATCATCATAAAAGAACAAGTGTGAGTTGCTGAGGTATTTTACGGAACCTATATAATTTCGATGTCAACCGATTTGAGCATTTCATTGAATATATCCGGCGGCCAGAGGAGCCCCTTTGATTGTGCCGTACAGGCTGAAGCCGCAATTGACCAGGAATAAAGCTTGTGAGTATCCATTCCGAACTTGTCATAGGCCGCCAGGAAACCGCCGACGAATGCATCTCCCGCTCCTACCGGGTTTACGGCATCAACACCTGTTACCCTTGCCCTAGTCGAGTGGTTCCTTGTGATGAAGAACGCGCCGTCTTTTCCCAAAGTGAGCGATACGGTTCCGATCTTCGGTGTGAGCGTTCTAAGAAATGAGATGATTTCATCGACCTGGTTTAATCCCGAAAGTTCTGCTGCTTCATCCAGGTTGGGTTTTATCATAAAGGGTGAGGATTCGATCCCTTTTTCCAGCGCCTTGCCGCTCGTATCCAGCACGACAGGGATGTCATGTGCATTTGCGATGCTCACAAGCCTGGAATAATAATCGTCGGACAGGCCGTTGGCGAGCGACCCGCATAATGCAACTATTGAAAAATCGTTTTTAATCAGCAGCTCTTCAAAATGGCTGCAGAACGCATCGGCCTGCTGTGTAAAAATCTTCGGCCCGAACGGGACGACCTTTGTTTCACTTTGGTTTTTCTTGTCAATAAAGGCAAGCGTGATGCGGGTCAGGTCATTTATGCGATAGAATACCGTCCGGATTCCTTCACGCTCAAGCTCCGAGGTGATAAAGTCGCCCGTGAAACCGCCCAGAAAACCCGTAACCATGACATCGCTTCCGAGCAGCCTTGCAATCCTGGCCGCATTGTTACCCTTGCCTCCGGCATCGGGAAAGACATCCTGCCCGCGGTTTGTGGTGCCTGTCTTGAAGCTGTCTCCAAAAACAGTGAAATCGATTGCAGGATTCAGCGTTACGGCCAGTATCATAGGTCGAGCAGCTTTCCCAGAATCTGGCAGCGGCATTCGGTTTCTATCCTGTCGACGATGTCAAAGCAGGCGTTCATGTCCCTGCCTACTGCGATGATTCCATGGCGCGGCATAATGGCCATAAGCGGACTTTTCTCCCACTGAGTTTTTTTAGTCCGGAAATGATCCAGAACACTTTTTATAAGCTCCTCGGAGTAGCCGTGCGCCTCTTTGCAGCAGCCGATTGTCCCGAATTTTTCGGTCGTTTCCAGTTTGGGAACGATGGGCCTTGCCTTTGCAACGAACACGTTCGTCCAGTACGGGTGGGCGTGTATAACGGCATGAGCCTCGGGAAATTCCCTGTAAAGTGCGAGATGCAGTTTTCCCTCCCTGGTTATTTGTGCCGGCCCTTCGAGGACATTGCCGTCAAGATCGACGACTGACAGGTCCGCGTCCTTTATCTGCCAGCGCAGACGGTAACCCATGAGCCTCGGCGTGCAGCAGACAAGATCGCCTTCCCGTACGCTTATATTGCCCCCTGCCGTATCGGACAGCCTTCTCTCCCAGACGAGCTTCGCTATCTCAAGCACCAGTTTCTTTGCGTCTTCCAGCATGATCAATTTATCCTTTTTTGCATTTATTCTAATTTAAACAACCAAAGTTTTAATTAGCAGGTACTTTCATTAAATCATTTGGATTAATTCCCTTGTTATATTGTATTGCGTTTAAGAATAACTCACAAAGACGATGTTTTTCATTATCTCTTCTTGTTTGATCGAGGCGCAATTGGTATCTCAGATGGAATAAATATAGAAATGAATTATTAAGACCTTCTCCGATTCTGATATCATGATATGCAATTTCTCTCGTGAGCTTTTCTTTCATTTCAACTCTCAAGTTAATCTAAAAGTTTGTAAAGGATCAATGAGATTCATTTCCGATAAATCTCTCTTCTGTGTCCAATTCGCAGAACGAGGATTAAAAGCTCATCTTTTTTGAAGTGATATATTATACGGTAAACGCCTACCCGTAGTCTTCTTAAATATCTGTATTCACCGGAAAGAGGTTCACCCTTAAGCGGTTCTGTGTACAACTCATTGATCGCTTCTGTAACTTTTACCTGATAGCTCCTGGGTAGTTCCTTAAATTCCTTTTCCGCCCTTTTATCAAATTTAACGCAGATTGAGTTCTTTCTTGATTTCATCAAAATCCCTGTATTCAGCATGCGGGTCGTTCAATCTTTTGTTTGCAATCTCCATATCTTCCATCTCCTGAATGATAGCATCTATGCCTTTCCTGATGAGCCAGCTTTTCGGGCGGTCGATGAGTCTGGCGTATTGATCTAGTATATTATTTATTTCTTCTGGTAAGCGTAAAGCGATGCTTGTTTGTGCCATATTTCACCTCCATTTTACGTTGTAATACATTGTAATACTATAATTGTCTATCCAAAAAGCAGCCTGCGCATTAATTTGCTTGAGAATGTAGCATCTTTTTTCTTAAGTACCGTTTCGATTTCTCCGGCGTCCGCCTTTTCAATTATCTCATGAAACTTTGTAAGCCAGGCGGCGCTCTCTGCTATGGCGTCCCGGCCGTCCTCCCTGTAAGGAAACTGATCGATTGTAATCCAACCGGAATAGTTCGTACGTTTGAGCCAGTAGAAAAACTCAAGGTATTCGAGAGTATGTACGCTTCCCGTTATCATGTCATCGTCCCAGTAGCGGTAATTGTCGTTGATATGGATGTGCAGGAGTCTGTCGCCGTATTTATGAAGCATCGCTACCACCTCGGCAGGATTCTCATAGGCATACAGGGCATGGCCGTAATCGAGCACCACCCCGCAGTTGGATGCGCCGGTTTGCAAGAGCATCAGGAGCGTTACGGCAGCAGTACTTGCATAACAGCGGTTTCGCGGCTCCTTGGGTTTGTATTCGAGTCCGATCCTGATGTCCTTGTTGTAATCGCACAGCTCCTTTATGGCCTCTTCGAAAAGCGTACGTTCCGTCTCGTAGTCGGTCTGGAAGAGATAGTCATAGCCGTCCTGTCCCGGCCATGGGGCGACAAGGCTGCAGCCCAGTTCCACAGCTGCGTCGATCACCCTTTTGGTATGTGCGATCGCATCCCTGCGAACGGCCCGGTCGATGGAAGAGTATGTACCCTGCCTGTATTCGGCCCGTGAAAACAGATCCGGCACTATGGATACGACCGAGAGGCCTGTGCGCTTAAGACACGTCTTTACTTCATCAAGATTATCGAGGATGTCATCCGTGCCCACGAGATCCACCCCTGTAAGGCCGTCCACCGATGCAATCCTTTCAAAGAGTTCCTCTGTGGAATACGGCCTGTCATAGGCAGAGCAGAACCTGTCGGAACACGAGCCCGCATTGCCAAGAAATACCGATAGTTTCAGTTTCATAACCTCTCCTGTTATTCGCTGTAAAGCCTGATCATCGAGCTGCCGAAATCGCCGATGACACCCGGTGTGTTGATGCCGGCATTCATGAGGGTGTCTCCGCTGAAGGACTGATTGAGACCGACCAGTGTGTAGTTTTTAGCCTGGTCAAGTCCTTTGAGTTTTAAAATCTTGAAGGGCTCGTGGGCGCCAGCAGTTTTCTTGAAATAGAAAAGCACGGCCTTTGCCTTGTCTTCGGTCACGTATATCCAGGCTGTTTCGTTTCCTTCGAATGGACTTAAAATTCTGTAGAATCTTCCGAACTGGACTATCGGCCTGATTTCCTTGTAAAGCGCGATATTCGTCTTTATCAGTTCCCTTTCCTGGGACGTGAGTTTGGAAGCGTCTATCTCAAAGCCGAAGTTCCCAGCCATGCCTGCATGCAGGCGCGTCATAACCGGGGTCATCCTGTGTATCTGATGATTGGGCGATGCCGACACATGCACTTCAATGCTTATCGGCGGATAGACGATGCTGGTTCCGTGCTGTATCTTTATGCGCTCGAATGCATCCGTGTCATCGCTTATCCATGTCTGAGGCATGTATGCGAGCATGCCCGGGTCAGTCCTGCCGCCGCCGCTGGCGCAGCTCTCGAAAAGTATGTGTGGAAATTTCGCCGTAAGCGTATCGAGTATGCCGTAAAGCCCAAGGACAAAACGGTGCGCCGTTTCAATCTGTCTCTCAGGTGTGGCAAGGGACGAGCCTATTTCAGTAAGGCTCCTGTTCATGTCCCATTTCACATAGGTGATGGGTGCGCTTGAAAACACGTCGCTGAGCACGTTTATCACGTATTCGCAGACGTCGGCGCGGGACAGGTCAAGCACGAGCTGATTGCGCGATTCCGTCTGCCTCCTGCCCGGCGCGTGTATGCACCAGTCCGGATGTGCTCGGTAGAGTTCGCTGTTCTTCGAAATCATCTCGGGTTCGACCCAGACGCCGAATTCCATACCGAGAGAAAGGACCTTTTCCCCGAGCGATTTTAGTCCGCCCGGAAGCTTCTCCTTGTTGACAAACCAGTCGCCAAGCGAGGACGAGTCGTCGTTTCTCTGCCCGAACCACCCGTCGTCAACGACGAATATTTCTGCGCCGAGTTCCTTGAAGTCTTTTGCTATACCTAAAAGCTGTTCCTCGTTGAATGCGAAATAGGTGGCCTCCCAGTTGTTGATGCATACCGGGCGCTCTCTATCCCGGTAAAAGCCCCGGCAGAGTCTCTTTGAATAGAGTTCGTGGTATGTCTGCGACATTCCGGTGAGCCCTGAATCTGAGTATACTAGAACGGCTTCGGGTGTCTGGAATTTTTCGCCCGGTTCCAGCGTCCAGCCGAAATCAAACGGGTTTATGCCCATGGCCACACGGGTGTAATCATACTGATCAACCTCGACCGAACCAAGGAATGAACCGCTGTAGACAAGGGAAAATCCATGGACATCACCCGTGTCTTCCGTCGAGTCCTTTTTCAGAAGGGCGATAAACGGATTCTGCTGGTGACTGCTCACGCCGCGCCTGCTCTCTATAGACTGTGTACCGGGCACAAGAGGCCTCTTGTGTATATGCCGTTCGCGGCCCCATGAACCTGAAAGCTGAAGCATCTCGAAGTCGCAGTTCATGAAGTCAAGACTGAAAGACAGCGCCCTTAAAAGCTTTATGTTCGATGCGCTTTCGTTGATGAATTTTACCGAGCGTGCAACGGCGTTGTATCTTTCAAAAGCTGTGTAGCTCAACAGAACCCTCAATCCGATCAGCGGGTCGAACATGTCGATCACGAGGGTCTCGGCTTCATCTGCATTTTCAACGTATGTCGCAGGCAGTCCGTCGAGAGCCGGTTTACCCTTTGTTATCGAATGCCCCTGATATTTGGGCTCAGCCAGCCTGTAGCCGTCAGAGGTCTGCACCTGAAAAGCGGGCTGCCTGAAATCGCCGGTGCCATAGAACGGGTATTCGAGAGGCAGAAAGTCGTACGATACGAATTCGCCCGGATGCGTGTCAGGAGAGTAGACCCTTATCGCCTGCCGGATGAATGGCGAAAGATCGGCATCTGTTACCGCCTTTCCCCAGTAGAGGTGTACAAGATCGCCCCATGCGAGTTTGATCACATAATCACTCGAACCCGCCCTCAGTTTGAAGATGCCTTTATCCTTATCGAAAGTTATAGCCATACCTGCCTCCGGATTATTATTCTTTCTTCATTTCTTCTGCACGTTCTTCGAGCAGTTTCCTTAGCGCGTCCCTGTCAAACGTTATGAATCTGGCGACTATCAACAGCATCAGCCCGCACGGGACCCACCAGAATATGGAGAAGTTCATCATGAACAGATAACCGAACGGCAGCAGCAGCCCTCCGATCATTGGTCCCAGTCCCTGGTTGATGTTCTCGGTGATATTGTAGCAGGCAAAAACGGTTCCTCTGTGCTCTGGCCGGTTAACGTTCATGAGGATTGCCTTGCAGTTCGGGGCTGCGACGACTACCAGGAATCCCATGAGGAATGCCAGGCAGAGATAGGCATAAAAGCCGGCGCCTGCGGCATCAAAGCTTATGTTAACGAGCATGAAAGCAGGGATGCAACCCAGCAGAACTACAAAACCGCACATAAGCGGATTGTATTTCGGATTTTTTCTGTACAGCCACTCTCCGACATAGCCGAAGAATATTATCCCCAAAGTGGCTCCGAGACCCAGGATGAGGAAGATCGTCGTAGCCTTCTCTTTAGAAACATGTCTCACGTTTTCAAAGAAATGTATTATCCAGTATCCGAGTATGCCCCACGGCACGGTCCCGGGGATCGCCTGAATGAAGGTCCAGAGGTTTGTCCTGTTTCCGAATATAATTTTGAAATCCCTCAGGTGGATTACCTGCTTGTAGGCCAATCCCTTCTGAATCAGATCCTCAAGAGCATCTTCCGTCCGGCCTCTTTGAGGATCTTTGGCAAAGAGGGCGAATATCAGGGCAAGAGGCAGGTTGGGCAGAGCGATGAGGACAAATGATATGCGCCAGCCGTACTTGTTGGTCATGAAACCTGCAACCGCCACTCCCACGATTGAACCCACGGCCCATGCGGTCTGAAGCCATGCCGAGGCCGTCGCCCTGTGCTCTTCCTTGAAGTAGTCGGCGAGAAGGGAAAGGGATATCGGAAAGATTCCTCCAACGCCGATTCCGGAAAGGACCCTCCAGAACACGAAACCGCCAAGGGTCTTTGTGAAAAACGGCAGGCCTGAAAACAGGCATGGGATTTCACCGACGAGGACTGTAGCGATCAGGAGCCATTTGCGTGAGAACTTGTCGGTATAATAGCCGAAAAGGATGCTGACTATTGAGCCGACGAGCACGAAAGCCGAACCGATCAAACCGAGCTGCCAGTCGCTGACGCCGTATTCTCTTGAAAGTTCGGGCAGGATGGCCGACATGATCCTCTGGTCTGCGAGCAGAAAAATCGACATGAAGACCAGCATAAAGAGTGTGGTTTTGTCCCTGAAAGACATTTTCACAGTGCCCATGATCATCTCCCCTTAGTATTTTAAGTCAGTGTTAGAGGCTGCATGGATGCGATAATAAATCAAAAATTTATTATGATGGAAATATATTATCATTACAGTTCCATGCAAGTTTAATATTTCATTATAATTCTTTTAGAATCTGTTGTGAGGCATGACGGTTTATAAAAGAAAATTCTCTATGGGCAGGTCCTGAACATTGACATGCGCCAACTTTATCGGATACGGTAATAACTCTTAAATAATCCGGGAGAAGAAACAATGCTTGAACTTATATCCAGCGGTTTTAAAAAGGCTCAGGAAATCCTGCAGGGCAAGACTACACTGCAGGAAAGCAATATTGACGATGCAATAAAAGAGATACGCATATCAATGCTCGAAGCGGATGTCGAATTTCATATCGTAAGGAATTTCCTTGATACGGTCAAGGACAAGACGATCGGAGAGATTGTCCAGACAAGGGTAACTCATGCCGGAAAGAAATTAAAGGTAACTCCTGACCAGCATTTCATAAAGATTTGCTATGACGAACTGGCGTCGCTCATGGGACCTGTCGATACGAGTCTCAACCTTAAAACCAAACCCGTATCCTCGATAATGATGGTAGGCCTTCAGGGAAGCGGTAAGACGACCACCACTGCAAAAATTGCCAGGCATCTTGAGAAGCAGGGTAGAAAACCCATGCTGGTAGCGGCCGATATCTATCGTCCGGCGGCTATCGAACAGCTTAAAGTGCTCGGAGGAAGGCTTAACATGCCGGTTTTCCATGCACCGGGCAAAACACCTCCCGACATATGCAGGGATTCCATGGAAGCCGCCAGATTCAAGGGCTGCGATGTTGTGCTTTTCGATACGGCCGGACGTACGGTTGTCGATGATACCCTCATGAGAGAGCTTGAAGATATAAAATCATATACCAATCCTGACGATATCCTGCTCGTAGTCGATGCGATGATCGGACAGGATTCGGTAAATGTTGCCAGCGAATTCGACCGCAGACTTGGAATATCGGGCTTTATCCTGACCAAGCTTGATGGCGATGCCAGAGGCGGTGCGGCAATATCCATAAAGCAGGTTACGGGAAAGCCGATAAAATTCCTCGGAATGGGAGAATCCCTGGACAGGCTCGAGGAGTTCAGACCGGAAGGGCTTGCTTCAAGGATTCTCGGTTTCGGTGATGTGGTAGGCCTTGTCAAGGATTTCGAACAGGTCGTCGATGAGAAGAAGGCTGAAGAAGATGCAATGAAAATGCTCAAGGGGGACTTCACGTTTGACGACTTCCTGAGACAGCTCAAAATGATAAAGAAAATGGGGTCTCTGGCCGACATATTAGATAAGCTTCCACTGGGACAGCTTGGAGTTCCGCAGGGTCTGAAAGTGGATGACAGGGAACTTGTCAGGGTAGAGGCAATGATCAACTCCATGACAAAACAGGAAAGACAATATCCTGATGTACTTAATGAAAGCAGATTAAACAGGATTGCAAAAGGAAGCGGCCAGCCGGCAGAGCAGGTAACGGGGCTTGTCGGCAGGTTCAAGATGATGCGCAACATGATGCGAAGCCTCGGCCAGGGCAACAAGAAGGGCCTCGCAAAAATGGGGCTTGGAGGAATGGCCAACATGTTCATGGATCAGATGCCTGATCAGGCCCCCAAGAGGGTTCTGGTAAATTTGAAGGCGGATGAGCAGAAGAGAAGGGATAAGAGAAAACTGGCCAAAAAAGCAAGAAAGCGTAATCATTAAGTGTTTGACCCGGGAGGGTAATGAACAATCTGGAAACAAAAGAACTGGTCATACTTAGAAAAGTAAACCAGGCCATATCCTATGCCCCTGATGTTGAAGCTGTTGCCGGGGCTATCCTTGATATCGTCATTGAAGAGGCCAATGCTGAAAATGCATCAATCATGATGCCTTCGCGCGACGGCAAATTTCTTGAAATCAGGGCGGCGAAGGGAAATCTGGATGAAACAAGCAGATACTCCGAAGAACCCCTGGGTCTTAACATCAGGATAGGGGAGGGTATAGCCGGCAAGGTTGCGCAAACACTGGAGCCCGTTATTCTCAGCGACATAATGTCCAATCCCATGGTGGAAGCCAGTGAAATGAAGGTCAAGGTAAGTTCATTGATGAGCCTTCCGATGATATACGGGAAAAATGAGCTTGTCGGCGTCCTCAATATAAGCCACTCAAAAAAGGCCATATTCACCAGACAGGACCTTTCCCTCATGAATATAATCCTTGCCCCTGCGGCCCTTGCACTCAGAAATGCAAGGCTCATGCGTGAGGTGGATGACATCAATACGCTGTTGAGGGATGAACTTTCAATGACCGATCATGCAGTATCCGAATTCAGGAAACAGGCAATAAGCATGTTCGGGTATATATCTATCGGCGTCATCACATGCGATTCCGACGGTAAAATTGTCATGATCAACCGCAAGGCATATGAACTCACAGGACTTGCGCAGGGGGATAATATTGCCGAGGTCGTCGGAAAGGAAACGCAGCATGAGATCAGGCCAAGCATGAAATCGTTTTCAATCGATAAAAAATACAAGGGAAGGATCCTCAATTTCGAGTTCTCACCGCTGCCGGTAAAACCCCGATGGCAGGTGATAGCAAGCATTCGTGATGTCACCCTTGACCGTTTCAGGGAAAAGGACATCAAAAGAATTGACCAGTATAAGGATCTCATCGAAAATGCCATAGACGCCATGTATGTCCTGAAAGACGGCAGGTTCATCCTTACCAATAAAAAATTTCAGGAAATTACTGGCTACAGTGCTGAAGAGCTTTTTAACAGACATTACAGACATTTCATTACAAGAGAGGCTGTGACGGGTATCACAAGGACATTGCGGGGCGTCAGTCCGAACGGGTTTATCCCTAATCTCGAGATACTTACAAACGGAAAGGACGGCAAACAGCTGACCCTCGAGATAAGCGTAGGCAGGCTGAACATGGACGGAGAGGACTGCTTCGTGGGCATGGTGAGGGATATAACCAGCAAAAAGGAACTGCTTGCGTTAAAGACAAAATTCCTTCATGTGGCTTCCCATGAAATAAGGGTCCCCCTTACAGTGCTCAAAGGCTATGTGAGGATGCTTTCAAAAGATATGACAGGCGCCCCCTTGAGCGTTTCGCAGCAGGAGTGCATTGACGAGATCGAAAAGCACTGCGAAAAATTAATAAATTTTACAAATACCCTTCTTGATTTCGCCCGCATAAATTCAGGCAAACTGACTTTAAACAGGCAGCAGGTGGATTTATTTGACCTTACTAGGCATGTCGTGAATGACATGCAGATCAAGGCGAACGAGAAAGGGGTATCAATAGTCCTGGAAGCGGATGAATTGATTCAATGTGCCTATGTCGACCCGCTTCGCATCGAACAGGCTCTGACCAACCTTATAGACAATGCCATCAAGCATTCGGATGAAAACGGTCTTGTGAAGGTTAAGCTCGTGCAGACAAAAGGGAGCCAGGATTTGAATAAAATCCTGAGACAGGAGACGGCAGAGGTGTCTGTTATCGATTCAGGCCCGGGTGTGAAGGCTGAAGAGGCCAGAGAACTTTTCAATGAATTTTTTGTCGGCATAAGCGGAAACTCAAGGCGCGGGATAGGACTGGGGCTTGCGATAACCAAAGAGATAATCCATGCACATGGTGGGATGATTGAGGCTAAACCATCCGATGAAGGCGGCGTTTTTGTGATAACAATCCCCTTGAACACCTGTAATGATTAATGTATTTAAGAATGATTAAATTTTTTATTGAGCGGTGTAAATGATTGGAGATAAATTCAAAATCCTTATCGTTGACGATGATGAGAGCATAAGAGGGTATATTTCCAGACTGCTCAATATGAGCGGCTTTGAAGTCATAACCGCTTCGAGCGGCAAAGACGCCCTTAACCTGCTTAAGGTGAATCCTGATGTCGCTGTGGTGCTCCTTGACATACTCATGCCCGACATGGACGGTCTTGAAACATTAACCGAAATCAAGAAGGCATCCAAAGAGCTTCCCGTGATAATGCTGAGCGCGCTGGGGCAGACGGGTATTATTGTGAAGGCCATGAGGGCCGGCGCGAGTGATTACCTTGTAAAACCGTTCGAAGAAGAGGAACTTGAACTTGCCATAAGCAAATCAATCGAGAAAAGAAAGCTCCTTGCCGAGATTACAAGCCTTAAAAAGAAACTCAGAATAGATGAATTGAAAGGGGAATTTATTTTTACTTCTCCTAAAATGCAGAAGATAAAAGATGTAATCGAACAGGTAGCAGACACCGATGTGAGCGTTCTTATCGATGGGGAAAGCGGAACCGGGAAAGAACTCATTGCTCGCTCTCTGCATTTCCGCTCAAATCTTAGGGACAAGCCTTTTGTAAAGGTAAATTGTGCAGCGCTCCCGCATGAACTTCTTGAGAGTGAATTGTTCGGGTATGACCGCGGCGCGTTTACCGGTGCCTATAAATCAAAGGCGGGCAAGTTCGAACTGGCCAACAACGGCACCATTTTTCTTGATGAAATCGGTGAAATAGATCTTGCGATACAGTCGAAGCTTCTTCAGGTGCTTCAGGAAGGCTCTTTTTCAAGGCTAGGCGGCAAACAGGATGTGCGGGTAAACGTCAGGGTTATTGCCGCAACAAACAGGGACCTCAAAAAAGCCGTAGAGGAAGGAAGATTCAGGGAAGACATATATTACAGGCTCAATGTCGTTAACATTCACCTTCCGCCCCTATCCGAGCGTCCTGAAGACATTCAGTATCTTTTTGAATACTTTCTGGAAACATACAATGAAAAATATGCAAAGCATATCAGTGTCGATAAGGAGAAGATTTATCCGCTGCTGATTTCGTATCCCTGGCCGGGAAACATCCGTGAACTGAAAAATCTTGTTAAAAGGATTGTAATTCTGGGAAATGTTGAAGACCTGGAGTGTTATCTGACCCATGTCTCCACAGCGCAGATGGAATTCAGGCAGGAGGTGAAGGAAGTATCCTCGAGGGGGCAGGCGGCAAAAGAGCATCATGATGCAGATATCACCACAATAATCCCTCTCAAAGATGTGGCCAAGGAGGCGGCGGTTAAGGCGGAAAGGGAGATGATACTGAGAGCGCTGCATGGAACGAACTGGAACAAGAAAAAGGCGGCTGATCTTCTACAAATAAGCTATAAGGCACTGTTGTACAAGATCAAGGAATGCGGAATAGAGAAATAGAGGAGAGATATGATGAAAAAAGCTCTACTGATGATGGGACTTTTTCTTTGTTTGCCTTTTGTCTCTATAGCAGCGGATGCAAACTATATCATTGGAGAGTCGGACAGTCTTGATATATCCATATGGGGTGAGCAGAATCTGTCAAGACAGATTACGGTAAGGCCGGACGGTCTTATCTCGCTCCCTTTGATTGGAGAAATAAAGGCTGACGGGAAAACACCGGTTGAACTACAGATGGAAATTCAACAGGCTCTTTCCAAATTCATAAAAGATCCGAAATGTGTCGTAATTGTTCTTGATCCGAAGAGCAAGCAGGTCTATGTCGACGGGCAGGTTATAAATCCCGGACAGTTCACCCTGGATAAAGACATCTACTTGTCGCAGATAATTTCTCTAGCGGGCGGTTTTACCGAGTGGGCAAGAAGTGGCTCAATAACAATACTGAGGACCGAAGGCGACAAACGGATACCGATCAAGGCAGACTACAATAAAATAATCAAAGGCAAAAGACCGGATATTAAACTGATGCCGGGAGATACGATAGTTGTGCCGTGAGAAGATGCCTGTTCCGAAGCATTCTGCTGACAGTATGCCTTATCACGCCAGCATCAGCAGCATTTGCCTTGAGCTGGGAGGTCCATCCGGGCGTACTTGCATCATGCATGTATTCTGATAATTACTTCGGTGTATCAAATTTTCAAAATCCCCAGAGTGATACAACATATAATGTCGGACCGACACTGGATTTTAAAATTGCATCCCAGAGGATTGCTTTCAACTTTTCCGGATATGCTACAAAGGAATATCATAAACGGAATACCAATGATGATTCCGATGAAGCATTCATTGAATCAGAATTGAACCTTACAGGAAACACGCAGCTGATGAATCTTAACTATTCATACAGGAGAACCACCCAAAGGCAATCACTCGATATGACATGGGGAGAATATACCTATAATATAGGTGTTGCGGAATACAGAAAGAATTTTTCCGACACGGATTCGGTCAGCCTCAGGTATACGATAGAGCAGGATTATGCACCTGATGATCCTGTTACTTCGGTTTCAAACGACCTGAAAATCAACAGCGGGGAGATGGTTATTGAATACAACCCGACACAGAGAAACGAGCTGGACCTTTCTGCAAGGGTACGCGACTATAAATATGACAGTTACCTTCGAGACAACATTCTGACAGTTGTTACAGACGGGATATGGATGTACGGCCTTTCACGAAATCTTAGGGCAGGTCTTGAAGCGGCATATACTGTAAACAGTCCTTCAAGGGACCCCAATAGCGATATATATGAGGGTTTTTTAAGGGCTGATTATAGATTAACTCATTATATCACTCTATATGCAAAGGCCGGATATTCATGTCTGAAACACGAAAAAGAGGGAACAACAGGAATGGCGGCAGGTGAATTGAGGATAGAAAGATTGACAGATTCGGATCATTTTGTTTTATCGGGATCAAGAGATTTTTCTTATGATTATACCACGGGAAGCACATATGGTATGTATGAAATCACGGCAGTGAGTCTCTCCTGGGAGCATATGTTCATAAGAGAGTTCCGTGTTGTAGTGAACGGATCTCTGACAAAAAGGAAACCTGAAAGCAATTTTCAGAACGGCACCACTGACAGGTTTGCTAGTCTGATTTTAAGGTATATGCCGTTTGAGTGGATGACGGTTAATGGAACTTATACCAATCTTAATACACAGTATACGGAAATTAATGTTGAAGATGGGAATACAGATACTAGAAGAGAAAACCGATATATGATTGATATAGAGATGAGATATTGAACGAGCAGGAAAAAAAGATCAATCTTGAGGATATTCTGGATGCCCTTCAAAAGAAGTGGTACTGGGTAACTATTCCTTTCCTTTTTTTTACATTCCTGGGATTGTGGTTGTATTTGGTGCTTCCCAAGGAATATGAGAGTTCAACGCTTATATTTATAGAACCCCAGGAGATACCGTCGAATTATGTTGTTGCAACAGTAACTTCCGCGGTGGAAGAAAGGGTCAAGACACTTTCTCTCGAGGTGGTTTCCAGATCCAATCTTGAGCAGATAATCAATGAAATGAAACTCTACCCTAAAGAAAGGGCAAGAGGAGTGCCTATGGAGATCCTTGTCAATGCACTCCGAAAAAAGATAAATGTTAATGTAGCCAGCAGTGAAGGAGCAAGAGTATCCTCCTTTATAATAACTTTCAGCTGGTTTGATCCTGAAACAGCGGCAGATGTCACCAACAGGCTTGCATCTCTCATAATTGACAGCAATACGAAGATCAGGGCCTCAAAGGCATCGGAAACCACGGTCTTTCTGGAAAAGCAGCTTGAAGAATTGAAGGTGTCGCTCGAGGACTATGAGAAACAGCTTCAGGCATTCAAAAGCACCCACATGGGTCAATTGCCGGAACAGGTGCAGACCAATACAGCAACTCTTTTGAATCTGCAAAGCAATCTCGATACCATACAAAGGTCACTTACCGATGCAAGAAACAGGAAAATTAACCTTGAAGGCCAATTATCTCTGCTGGAAACTTCAAAGCCTGGTTCAACATCTTCTCAGAGGGACCAGAAAATAGCCGAGCTTAAAGAGAAACTTGAAGATCTCAAGAGCAATTATACAGCTGAACATCCTGAAATTATAAAACTTACGGATCAGATCAGGGAACTGGAATCAAAAAAAGAAGGCAGCTCATCCGAATTTTCAAACCCCAGAGCTACCGAATTAAGGATTCAGCTCAGGGCAACGAACAATGAGATTGCGGGTCTTGAGAGAGATGCAGGCAGGGTGAACGCCAAGATCAATCAGTATCAGGGAAGGCTTGAAAACGCACCGAAAATGGAGCAGGAACTGTCAATATTAATGAGGGATTATCAGATTACAAAGGATAATTATCAGAAACAGCTCGACAGACTTTTAGAAGCAAAACGTGCGGAAAATATGGAAAAACGGCAGCAGGGTGAACAGTTCAGGATACTTGATTTCGCCAAACCTTCTCAAAGCCCTACAAAGCCTGACCTGATTAAGATTATGCTGATATGTATTGCCATAGGTCTGGGTGCAGGGGCAGGAGTAATCCTTCTGATTGAAATGCAGGATTCTTCTATTAAAAGCATAAGTCAGCTCGAATCACTGGAAAACGGAATAACATGCATTTCTGCAATTCCTCTTTCTCTGACCGGAGAAGATAAAAAAATGCAGAAAAGAAAAACATTTGTTTTCATCGGTATAAACATTGCTCTGGTAATATTAGGCATTATTGCCGTGGCGGCTTCCTGGGTGCTTCATATTACAATCAATAAGCCGATGGGAATGTAGATGCGGTGAAATAAGGTGTATACTGAATTTTTCGGACTAAAGCTCAAACCGTTCAGTATAGCTCCTGACCCTAGATTTCTCTACATGAGCCATACGCATAAAGAAGCCCTTGCTCATCTTGTGTATGGTGTTAAGGAAAAAAGCGGTTTTGTAGTTATTACAGGGGAAGCCGGCACAGGAAAAACAACCCTTTTGAATGCCCTGCTCAATGGATTGCCTTCTGATATGCCTAAGGTCGTTATCAAGAACCCCAACATAACACAGGAAAACATCTACTATCTTATTGGTGAGGCCATAGGGATACCCGAAGAAATAAGGAACAGGAATCATATCAAAGAATTCGAGGAAAGACTCAGGCAAATAGGCGGTGCGGCCCTGATAGTTGATGAGGCTCAGGGGCTTTCAATTGCCATGCTCGAAGAAATAAGGCTTCTTTCCAATCTTGAAACTCCTGAGAGGAAACTTGTACATATTCTTCTGCTCGGACAGCAGGAACTCAACACAGTACTGAAAAGCCCCATGCTGAGGCAGATGAAACAGAGGATAAGCGTCAAATTTCACCTGGAGCCTCTCAATTATGAGGAGACAAAAGATTATATAAACCATAGACTTAGGGTGGCGGGTTATGAACCTAAAGAGACACCTATTTTCCCTTTGAGATCGATAAAAGAGATATATTCACTGACAAAAGGGTTTCCGCGCCTGATTAACACTCTGTGCGACAATGCCCTGCTGGCAGGATTTATCGAAGACAGGAAAGAGATATCTACTTCAATTATAAGAAAAGTTTTCCGCGAGATTGAGGCAAGCTACGGAAAAGAAAAAATACCGCTGAAAAAAAACCGGTTTGTCTTCGCACTGGTCGCAATTGCATTGGTGATCCTGGCTTCTGCTTCCTTATTTCTGAAATATGTGATCCCGGGATACATGCCCCGTGAAACAAAAAATCATATAGCAGCTGAGGATTCCAGTAAGAAAACTGTAGAACTGGAAGGAGATGTGCTTTCTCAGGCTTCAGGTGTTCCAGCGTCAGCTTTTGAAACGGGTGAACCTTTTAAGAGAGTAATCAAAGTCAAACCCGGGACATATCTTTCAGCAATTGCATCGGATTACTATGGGAAATCTTCTCCCGGGATAATCAATGCAATCAAGCTTGCAAATCCGAGGTTGAATGAAACAGATGGAGTTGATAAAAATGTTACGGTTGTTCTTCCCCCGCTTGAAACCATAAAAAGCCAGTATTACACTGTCTGCATCGCCTCGTATAATACAGGTGCCGAAGCAAGGCTGGTTTCCGATTCAATGTCTGCCAAAGGGATAGCTTCCGGGGTATTCCAGTATATTGATGAGAAGAAAAAGAGATGGTTTCTTGTGAATACTGGTGTTTTCCAGACAAAAGAAGAGGCGGAAATCAAGGCGGGTGATCTTATCGGTCAGGGATTTTTATATTCTAAACCCGTAAAGATAAATCTGGAGGGATGAATGGTTGACATATCCAAGGCCTTTGAAAAGACAGGTGAAAATTTATCTCCTGAACCCCATGAGAAAAAAACCGGCGGAGAGATTGAGTTTAAGATTGAAGATAAACTGGATGATCATCTGTACATGTATCATATGCCTTATACATATATTGCAGAGCAGATCCGCAAGATCAGAACATTCATTTATCACTCACCGTTATGGTCTGACAAAAAGGTGTTCATGGTAACCAGCTCTCTTCCCTCGGAAGGAAAATCCCTCATATCTTCAAACCTGGCAATTTCGATTGCCAGAGGAGAGGATAAGAATGTTATTCTCATTGAATGCGATTTGAGGAGGCCATCCTTATATAAGCTTTTCGGAAACAGGCCTGCCGCTGGTGTGGCCGACATTCTTCAGGGCAGGAAGACCCTTGATGAATGCCTTGTAAAAACGCCGGTTGAAAGGCTTGAAATGCTGCATGCGACAAAAGAACCGCCTTCAAATCCTTCTGAACTGCTGGAATCAAGAAACATGAGGCATCTGTTCGAAGAAATCAAAGAGAGATTTCCTCAGAGTTATCTCATTGTCGATACCCCCCCTGTGCAGGCAACTGTCGATCCGAAAGTCATATCCAAATATGTTGACGGCATAGTGTTTGTAGTAAAATACCGTTATGTAAGGCAGATGGATTACAAAGCATCAATATCGGCTATGCCAAGGGAAAAGATTGTCGGTACTGTATTGAATGCTGTTGATGCAATGCCGGCAACAATGTATAAATATAAGAAATATAATTATCACAAATACTATTGATTAAAACCGGCAGAAAATAATGTTCTATATCGGCCATTTTCCTGCCGATTAAGCGGTTAAATACCTTTGGAGAGGTCATGCTGAACCGGTTAATTGACAGTCTTTTTCCTCCGGGATGCCTTTTATGCTCAGCTATGAAAGATGTTGAGGACGGGGTGTGCAATAACTGCAGGAATCAAATGAACGAAGTTCCTGATCCTGTGTGTGACATTTGCGGCAAGCCGGTAGGAACATCAGGGGTATGTCTCACGTGTCTTGACAGTCCCCCCGGTTTTGAAAAAATTGTAACAGCATTCATATTTGAAGGGAAAACAAGGGAAGCGATACATGCCTTCAAATACAGAGGCAGGACGGGCCTCAAGAAATATTTTGGAAAGGTAATCCGGCAATCGTTGGTTAAAGCCGATATCAGGCCCGATGTCATAGCTTGCATACCGATGCACTGGACAAGGCTCTTTGTTAGAGGTTATAACCAGTCTGCATTAATAGCCGGAGAATTGGCAAAGCTGACTGGAGCAAGAGCCGGGTTTGATGTTCTGGTGAAAATACGGAATACAAAAACCCAGGCTGGTCTGGATAGAAAAGCAAGACACAAAAATATTAAAGGCTCTTTTCTGGCAAAGGGCGTCAAAGGCCTCAATGTACTTGTCGTTGATGATGTCATCACTACAGGGGAGACAGCCGGGGCCGCAGCCCTGGCCCTGAAGAAAGCCGGTGCTGATAAAGTTTATATCGCAGGAATCGGGAGAACTATGCCATGGTAGAAATGAAAAAAAGCCCGAAGTACCTAGAAGAAGTTACATTCAGCGATGACCTGATGCCCTGGCAAAAGGGCAAAATAGACTTTACACACTCCGAGCTTTTTCTGGGAAGATACAGCAAAGACGATTTGATGGGCATTATGGAAAAAACAGGCCTCATGAATGTGATAAGGAAGAAGGGGTATAAGGATATAATAATCACGATATCAAGAGAGGATTTTATTTCAAGACTCTATGTCAATTATGAAAGATACGACAAGGAGACAAGGCTTGTTGAACTGATATTAAGGGAAGGCATGTTCAGGCCCAAGGAGGTTTTTATTCCGCGTTTCGATTTCAGTGGAGGCCTGCATATGATTCTTGTTGAATGGCTTGCCCTTCAGGATCCGGCAGGGGTTTTTTCGCCGGAAAAGCCCAGGCTTCCCGGTCAGGCATATCCAGGACTGGGCGGACTCAGAAATCTTCAGGCGATGCTTTACTTTTTCGGGGAAAACGGCGGCAAGGAGGCCGTAGTTGATGTCCCGCAGCATTATCATGCGGCTGTAATATATTCCAGGCTCTATTCCTCTATCTATAAAAGGCTCTATTCGTTTTTCTCTCCCGTGGATGCCGGGCAGCTTGAAGCAATGTCAAGGGACCTTGTCGACAGGCCGCTCGCAGATGTGTCTCTTGCCATATCCAACGGTTGTCTAATAGATGTTAATACAGGGGAAACGAAGTTCTGGAGACCAAGTGAGCAGATATATCCTACTTCAGCGCTTCTCCGCGAGTATGTCGATTCCGAGGAATACAAGGAGATAGTGGAAGACAGCTTCAGAAACTCCAAGTATGCCATAGACTGGGAAAGGTACGATAAGCTCAAACAGCAGGGTTTAAGTTATGATGCGTAAATTCGGCGTTATAGGACACGGAAGAGTCGGCGGGGCAATTTTAGCACTGTTGCAGGATTCAGGTTATACACCCGTATGGGTGGTCGAGGTTGAAAATCACAAGTCCGATATCCCGGTATATAAATCCCTGCCGGATGAGCCTCTCGGCGCCGATATCGTATTCATTACCGTCCCTGACGATCTGATATCAGAAGTGGTTTCAACAATGGCTCTGGTATGGAAAGACAAATTAAAGGGCAGAGTTGTTTTTCATATGAGCGGCCTTCATACATCGGATATCCTTGAACCGCTAAAAAAGCTCGGGGCTGAAACAGCCAGTTTTCATCCTCTGCAATCGATCATGCACCCGGAAAGCGCAAGAAAAGCCCTCAAAGGAAGTGTTTTTACGGCGGAAGGCTCGCCTAAAGCTCTTATGACCGCACGCAGGATTGCGGATAAACTGGGAGGCGAAATATTAAAAATAGCAAAGGAAGATAAGGTTATCTATCATACGGCGGCGGTTGTCGCTTCGAATTATATAACGAGCCTTGTAGCCATGGCTGAAGACCTGATGAGCGAAATAGGGTTAAAAAGGGGACATATGCTTCCCCTGATAAAGGGCACCCTTGACAACATTGAAAAGCATGGAAGGACGGCGTTGACAGGGCCGATCAGAAGAGGGGACTGGGCTACTGTCCAGCGTCATCTGAATGTTCTTTCCGAAAAATATCCCGATGTTACAGGTCTGTACCTTGCACTCGGGAGATATACTTCACGTATCGCGGGAAGACCGTGGAGGATCAATGTCGAGAATCGCTCTAAAATCGCAGGGAGAGACGAACTTTCAAGAAAAGTATGCAGGATGAAGGATCATGGACTGAAGATCGTATTCACAAACGGCTGCTTTGATATTATCCATGCGGGTCACGTGCAGTATCTTGAACAGGCCCGCAAACTGGGAGACTGTCTTGTCGTCGGGCTCAATTCCGACGATTCCGTAAGGAAGCTGAAAGGCTCAACACGCCCCATAAATAACCAGCAGGCAAGAGCCGAGGTGCTGGCCGCTTTATATGCCGTCGATTATGTGTGTGTTTTTGAAGAGGATACGCCATATGATCTAATCAAGACGCTCATGCCCGATATCCTGGTCAAAGGGGGAGACTGGGATATTGACAGCATCGTCGGTTCCGACATTGTAACAGCTGCAGGTGGAAAGGTATATTCACTGCCCTTCAGGGAAGGGTATTCCTCAACTTCAATCATTGAGAAGGCGGACGGCAATCCCCTTTCTTAGATTTTAGAGTTTTCCTGCACTTTTCAATAGCTCCGAACCGGGAGGGCTTTTTCGAAAACGGCATGCCGGGGAACCGATTGAGGACGTTAACAAACAATTAACTTGCCGATATTGAGGAAATCGATATGGATATTCACTACAGATTCATGAAAACGGGTGAAGAGGGAAGGGTGTGCGCTCTGATTGAGAAGGTGTTCAACGAATTCGTTGCTCCGGATTACGGTCAAGAGGGTGTCGATGAATTCTTCAGATTCGCCAATCCTATGGCCATGGCCAGGCGCAAAGGACCTGAACAAGTCGTTATAATAGCTGAAAAGGGGACTGATATTGTTGGAGTCATCGAGATGCGCTCCTTCAACCATATAGCGATGCTTTTTGTCGGCAGCCGGGGCGAGGGAATAGCAAAAGGGCTGTTCAAGAAGGCCGTAAATGTTTGCCTGAAAAGGCATCCCGATATTAAGACGATCACAGTCAATTCGTCGCCGTTTGCGGAGTCCATATACTCGAAGATGGGGTTCAAGGCCACAGGACCGGTTCAGGAGAAGAACGGCATCACATTCGTGCCCATGGCCTGTGATCTTAAAAGCTGACAGAATCAATAAAGCACGCGGATATGATTAAATCGAATATCTTAAAGAGGAATCTGATTGAATACAGCGATTGAGAAGATAATTCAGGAAATGGTGGATATTGAAACCAGGGGATGGGATACGAAAGACCCTGAGCCTTTCCTGTCCATGATTCATCCTGACATGGCCTGGCCGTGGCCGCCCACGGCAAACTCCCATGATCCGATTGACTGGGTCTTCGTGATGGGCCGGTTCAACAGGGAGCGCTGGCGCAGAAGCTGGCAGGGGCTTTTCGATACCCACGATCTTATCCACAACCGCCGCAATACCGTGAAGATCGAGGTCTCCAAAGAGGAGGATGCGGCGTTTGCTGTAGTCGATATCGACACCCTCTGGCGGAACAAGACCACCGGGGAGCTTTCCCACTGGAAAGGCCGGGTCTGCAAAATCTTCACGAAGCTTCAGACGGGCGAATGGAAATTCTACTATCAGACAGGCGCGCTCAATTTTCCTGGATGAGAAAAAACGTTAGAAAGGTATAAGATATATAGAGTTGGCATTAATTGAAGATCATGTGCTAAATTTTAAGTGTCGTCGCTGCACTGACGAGAGTCTGAAATAAAAGGAGGGCGGAATAACACAATGTACTGTCTGGCAGTAATACTCCTGATGCTCGTTCTGTCCGCCGGTCGTATCAGGCGGATCATACAGCCTCAATTCATGCTGAAAGATGTCTGGGGCTATTCAAGAGAGAGCGAGTCTTTCTAAATCTTTTAACAGATTAGGTGGTTCTTTTTTAGGGGGGATCGGAAATGGTTGTTGAAGATTCAACAGAAAGAAAATGGCAAAAACCCGAGTTGACAATTCTGATTCGAAATATGTCCGAAGAAGCAGTTTTAACTGGCTGCAAGGCTGGCGGATATTCGGGACCTGATACATTTGACTCCGGATGCGGAATTTTCACTTGTGCAGATTGCTCAGGTTTAAATGAATCCTGATCTTCACTGTTGTCCGAGTTCCTTGCCTTCGGAACGAATTTAAAGTGTTTGAAGTTTACCGGTCAGATTCAACTTGGGGTACGTTTTCAAATAGCTTGAACTGATGGGGATTCTGTCTGTATTCTTTTATGCCGGCACCTTCAGAAGTTATTTTATTTAAGTTGTAAATGGTTTTGTGTTCGATGAACACAGGAAGAAAATATATGAGGTTTTCAATGTAACCGGATTTACGCTTACGTGAAAATAATTACATAACGGTATTCTGAAAAGAAATCATTATTCATGTAACATATTGAAATATTTGGAATTGATATATGGCACCTTATTTGCTGTGTCTTAACTCCATATGAAAAAAATATTCATGTTTTTGATGATAACTGTCTTCTTCCCTGGTTCGGTATTCGCATCCGGTGGTGTAAGGTATGTCAGTTTTGAGAGTCTTATCCCGGAAAAGTCCGAAACCGTGCTGATTGAAGATGCCTCCGATAGTCCGAATTCGGAAATCATAAGCGGTCTGAAAATGAGTGATAACGGTGTGACCCGTATAAATGGCGGCCAGTTGATGATCAAGGTAAGCGGGTACTCCGACAGCGCTATAATGAAATATGTCAACTCAATGGGGTGTTCTCTTTCAAGAAAACTGTCACCAATGAGGTGCTCTGATGACATTGAAAGTGATCAGAATCTGAAAACAGTCAATAACGGTTTGTATATCAAAAGCGCAATTAAGGCCATAAATGACTCCGGTATATTCATACTGGCATCGGGCGGTGTCGAACTGAACAGCAGCGATGGTTCAATTTATAACCTGGCGGATTCACCGGGTATGTTTGCCGGTGGCGGTATCGGCTATTTTCTCAAAAACTGCAGCATGCAGTTTGGCTATGACAGCAAAATAGGTGCGTCAGCCTCATTCGGCATGTTGTGGTAGCCTGAAACGGGTTTGAAATTCAGGGGACCCTTAAGGTGCTGTTGCTGGAAGCTGCATCATTGTGTTCGGGAAGACAGATGCGCCCGGGCTGTACATTACCCTCAAAGGCTGTCTTAAGAACATCTTCGATGCACTCGACATATATTATTTTAATGTCTCCGAGTACTTCCGGTTCAATCTCGCCAATATCCTTTTCGTTCATTTTCGGCAGGATGACAGTGCTTATTCCTGCCCTTTTTGCTGCGAGCACTTTTTCCTTGATCCCTCCGACCGGCAGGACGATTCCCCTGAGTGTAACTTCACCTGTCATGGCCAGGTTATCTGCTGCAACTTTGCCTGTCAGCAGCGAATAGAGAGAGCTTACCATGGTGACGCCGGCCGACGGTCCGTCTTTCGGTATGGCACCCGCAGGTACATGTATGTGAACTGATTTGTCTTTTGGCAGGGGGATTCCCATTCCTCTTATGAGGCTGAGGCCGATGCGGGCTGATTCCTTCATGACATCGCCTATCTGTCCTGTAAGTATCATCTCTTCCTTTCCGTCAACCAGGGCGGACTCGATATAAAGGACTTCTCCGCCGAAGGGCGTCCAAGCCAGGCCGGTCGATATTCCGGGGATTCGTGTCCGCTTTCTGGCATCCGGAAGGTATTTTACCGCCCCCAGGGCTTCTTCGATAAATGCGATGTCCACTTTTTTTACAGGATCGCCTCCTCTGGCGATCCGTGATGCGATAACCCTCAGGACGGAAGCGATTTCCCGCTGAAGGTTGCGGACCCCCGATTCCCTTGTGTAATGTCTTATTATGTGGGTTATTGCACTGTCATCAAAGCTGATGCCGAACGATGACAGGCCGTTTGCCTCAAGTTCTTTAGGGATAAGGTAACTGGTAGCAATTCTCAGTTTATCCTCCTGGGTGTATCCTTCGATTTCAACTATCTCCATCCTGTCTCTGAGCGCTGCCGGGATCGAATCGGTTACGTTTGCCGTAGTGATGAACAGTACACTGGACAGGTCATAGGGCACGTTGAGATAATGATCGGAAAAAGTCGAATTCTGTTCCGGATCGAGCGCTTCAAGCAGAGCGGAAGCGGGATCACCCTGTGCATCCCTTGTGAGCTTGTCGATTTCGTCAAGCATGAAAACAGGATTCATAGTACCTGCGGTTTTCATGCCGTTGATGATCCTTCCCGGAAGGGCGCCTATGTAAGTCCTGCGGTGTCCGCGGATTTCAGCCTCGTCCCTGACACCGCCAAGAGAGATACGGACAAATTTTCTGCCCATAGCCCTTGCAATCGAACGGCCGAGTGAGGTCTTGCCGACTCCCGGAGGACCGGTAAAGCAGAGTATAGGACCTTTCATGTCACTTTTCAGCTTTTTTACGGAAAGATATTCAATGATGCGTTTCTTCGGGCGTTTAAGATCGAAATGGTCTTCGTTCAAGATCTCTTCAACACGGGCAATATCCAGTTCGTCTTCACTCTGTTCATGCCAGGGAAGCTCTAGTATCCAGTCCATATACGTACGGAGCGTTACATATTCGGAAGAGCCGGGCTGCATTCGCGCAAGACGTTTCAAATCCTTGTCAACATCCTTTCTGACAATTTCAGGCAGGTTTTTTGCCCCGATCTCTTTTTTTAGATCTTCCATTTCGTTTTCAGTTTCGAGGGTTTCGCCAAGTTCATTCCTGATGGCCTTCATCTGTTGCTTGAGGTAATATTCTCTCTGTGCATGGCTTATTTCACCCTTTGCCTTTTCGGTTATCCGGGAGGATGTTTCAAGGATATCAAGCTCATCCCTGAGCACCTGATGAAGGAGCGTAAATTTATCTGTAAGGGACTTGAGTTCAAGAATCTGCTGTTTTTTTTCAACAGGAAGAGGAAGCGTGGTTGTAACCGTGCTTAAAAGGACGAGAGGGTCCCTGATCTTGGCCATTCCGGATATGGCCGCATCCATGCTGTGGTAGGATAGTCTGGCAAGTTGATTGAGCGCCTGAATGGTCGAATGGACGAGGGCATGCACTTCGCGTGTGATGCTCATGTCCTCATCAAAATAAATCACATTTGACTTGAGAAGAGGAGACGTTTCAACCTTGCTTTCCAGAAAAACCTTGTGATCGCCCCTGACCATGATGGAGACCTCGTTGCTGTCGTTCTCTGTGAGCTTGACTATATATGCGAGGCAACCGGTTCTGTATATATTTTCCCAGACGTCGGTATTTGCCGATTTGGGATCTTTTATGCCGACGGCTACGAAAGGTTCATTGTTGTCATGAAATCTCCTTACAAGTCCTATGGATGCAGAGTTTGATACGAGAAGCGGCAGAAGTGCGCCAGGTACGAGTACCGTATCTTTAAGCGGCAGCACGGGCAGTACCTTTGGGCGTTTAGGGGAGGGCTGATCTTTCGCCTCTTCCCTTCCTGTCCTGAATAGTCTTGAAAAGAAATCCATGAATCATATGTAGGGCATGCGATTCAGAAAGTCAAATCAGCGGGATGTTCCCAAACCGTTAAAACAGACGTTTGATGCTGAAAATGGTGAGGGGGCATAAAAGCTGAAATATTAAACCCGACAGGATAAAAAAATCATAAACGGTATTGATTTAATTTTTAATGACACTAATAACTGTTTTATAAATATTTAAACCTTAAGGAGATGTCAGATGGAAAAAGAAATCACGGTTAAGCTTTGCAAGGAAGGTTCGTGCTGTCCGGAGGTAAGGGTGGAAAAGGAAAGGGTCGTCATAGGCGAAGACAAGAATATATGCACGCTTACAAAAGAGCAGTGGGATATTCTTAAAGAAAAGATCCTCAACAAAGAATTGTAGAATTTTTAAGACCCCCCGGCCGGAAATGCCGGGGGTTTTTTTATGCCGCTTTCTTTATCCTGAGTTCCGTATCGAGTGCCTTTTCTTCAAACTCAATTTCCATTGATATGGGCAGATGATCCGATAGCGACCAAGGCAGAACGCCTGTATTTTTAATTTTAAGACCGTCTGACACCAGTATATGGTCAAGTCTCTGAACAGGGGCCCAACTCGGGTAACTCGGTCTTGCTGTCCCATAGTCCTTGAGTCCGGCCTTTTTTTTGAGCATCTCAATTTCTTCACTTTTCGGGATGCAGTTGAGATCTCCCATCAGTACTGCATTTGAAAACTGTGAAACAAGTTCACACAGGAAATCAACCTGCTTAAGCCTGGCACGCTTTCCCAGAGACAAATGAGCAAGAATGATACCGATATTTCTTTCTTTTCCGTAGGTCACGGTGAGACAGCCCCTTCCGGGAAAACCGGGCAGGTCATGACGCTCGACATTTTCAGGCTTGAACCTGCTGAGCACCCCCATGCTGTGCTTTGCTACAAGTCCCATGTTGCGATTAATCTTGTCATACCAGCAGTCAAAACCGGCCGCCATGGCAAGGTATTCGGCCTGGTTCACGAAGCCTGAACGGAAACTTCCTCCATCAAGTTCCTGAAGGCCTACGATGTCGTAGTCCCTGATGAACCTGGCCAGCCTCTTCATATTTTCAATTCTTCTCGTGTGCGGCATGAAATGCTTCCAGCTGCTGGTGAAATAGTCCATGCTCTTATTCGTGCTTATACCTACCTGGAAGTTATAGCTGAGCAGCCTGATGACTTTACTGTCCTGTTGTTTGACAGGTACTGCCGGGAATTTCTGGACAGAATTCATATGATAAACACCTCCTGTGAACCCAGAGACATATAGGACTTATCGGGATGCTTTGTAAAGAGATAAGAAATTTTCTATGAAAAAGTCTGTTCTTGAGTCAGTCTTTGAAGCGGGACATAATCTCCGTGAGCATTTTCGATAACTCCGGATCACCGGCCAGCCTTTCCTCAAAACGTGAACATGTCTTGCTTATTGCCGTGAAATGCATCCCCCCGAAGAGTTCTCCAATTTCCCTGTTGCCCAAACCGGAATATCTTTTCATCAGATATATCGCTGCATTTCTCTGCGGACCTTTCTTGAAAAGCTCATACCTCGAAATCTTGAATGTTTCACAGCATATTTTTATTATTGTCTCTGGTTCTGTTTCGGCGCTGAGTCTTTTCCTGTAATGCACTCCGTCGTTGAGCCCTTTGCCGATCAATTTCTTAACTTTGCCTATGAACTCATCATTACCAAGGATAATCCGGCCGTGCAGTTTATCAGAAAGCTTCGCCTCTTTTGATTCTTTATCTTTATCAACATACTTTTTATACTTTCTCCGCGATACTTTTTCTTCACCGGACATCCCCAGTATCGATGAGTACTCGATCCAGGGTTTTGACCTGTTTGCCTTAATGTATCCGGCATAACTGCTCCATGCATATTCTTCCGGTTTTTCCGTTATGCCCACCCTTACAGGATTAAGATGAACGTATCTGCTGAGTTCAAGAAGATAGTTTTCCTTATCCACTATTACAGCTGTATATCTTCCCTGGAACAAATGGCCTGTACGGTTGTACTTTCTGTCGAAATATCCCGTGTATCCGCTGTTGAGACTGTGCATCACCTTTAAAAGATTGCCCTTTGGCGTTTCCATGACGATATGATAATGATTGTCCATCAGTACAAAGCAGTGAATCAATATGCCTAATCTGTCATGGTATTCTGCCAGCATGTCAAGAAACTTGAGCCGGTCTTCATCATTTAGGAAGATTTTCCTTCTCTCATTGCCCCGGCTGATTATGTGATATACCGCACCAGGATATTCGATTCTCAATGGCCTGCCCATGCAAAATCCAATACCTGCTAGGATATCATATGTCAAGCTTCAACGGTCTGTTGCCCAAATAGGTATTGGCTGTTTTTGGGAATGGGGGGGGCAAGCTGAAGCCATAAGGTTTGCCTTTCATTTACCTGGGGATAAAATTACCAGGGGATAAAACATCGGATTATCTTTTTGCGGAATGCC
>DATCTV010000056.1 GCA_036567785.1 Desulfomonilia bacterium
ATGGCTGACAGACTATAATCACAAGCGGCCGCACAGTTCCCTAGGGAACTGTGCCCCGTATGAGTATTTCATGAACCAGAAAAATATGCTAAATAACCAGACACTCGCTTTAAAGGTGGCTTAATAATTGGGGGAAGGTCAATAGGATTGAAGGCAGATTCTAACAGCCAACTTTGAAGATAACTCACAACTGTCAAACCTCCTTCTTTGAAGGTGCGTTATGACTTAAGGAAAATGTTATGATGTTACCATGGAAGAAAAGATTGGCCATTATTTTTATCACAATTATGCTTTCATGTTCAATGTTTTTATTATTTCTATCAATTGCAAATTATGTTGATTATCCTCAACAAAGCCATAGAGAACTACTTCATTCTATTGTTGGTTTTATTTTCACAATGTACTGTTTCAAGAAAATATTTGGAATTCCCAAACCTTTCGGAAAAGGAAGATTCATCTTATCATTATTGATCATCCTAATAATATTATGGTGTATGTATATTTTAGAATGGTTAACTGGGAATTTACCAACTCGATCCTTTTTTATTGTACCAATTATAATAACATTAATCTCACCATTTTTAGGAATGGTAATATATAAAATATATTCATGATCACATTAAAAAAACCATAGGGTGTCACCCATTAAAAGGTCCGTGTCAAGAGAGTAGATTTTTCTGTCAGTAGAGGACGTTGTGCCATTCTGCTTGCAAGGTGCAGATATAGCGATTTTGACTTTGCCATGTTCTGACGTGACGCCGCCATATTTTCTATTATTATTATTGGTTACGGATGCCTGATCGAAATTGCTGTTTCAGAATCGGCTCCCGAAATATCTGCAGGAAGATGTGTATTCATATGAGATAGGCCAAGGGATATTCCCTTAAAGAAATCGGGTAATATTTCGGCAGGAAATCCGTTGTCATGAGCCAGTCGAATCTTAGGAGAATAAAAAATGACAGTGGGATTAAAAAGAACTAACGACAAGAGAAGCGCTGGTTATGTATTTAAAAATAATCTTTAATATTTAATGTGTTCCCGTAGTGTTCCCGTAAAGCCTGCGAACATTGGCCTAGAGCCAATAACCGGTCATTCGATTCCCCCCGCCTCCACCATGAAAATGGCTTGAATATGAACAATACCCATTGGTAATCCTGATGCAATTCTATTCATTTGGCTGTATTTGCCATTTTTTTGCCAGTTTATCCCATTTGAACTGCTCGCGGTATATCTTGTTATCCGTTGGCGGTACGCCAGGGCCTTCAAAATTAATGGAATATGAGTTCTTAAGATTTTCGATTTTCAGTTTGCTCACTTTATCATCAAAAACCTTTTTATAAGATTCCTTGTTAAAGTTGCTGCATTCTGTGGCGTGAACTATTACAAGCAAAAAATATGAATTTCCCAAAAACGGATACTTTGCAGCATCTTCCTTGTTTTCATTTTTAACAATTTCAGTCCCTAGAAAGTAGAACAAGGTTGCAAATACCGTACATTGGGTTCCATTGCCTTTATTGTAATTGATAAATGAGCAAAGCCTGTCACTGTCTGATTGACAGTAATTTTTCAAACAGACATTCTCATGAAATACATCAAGGGCATACTTATCAAATTCTTCCTTTGGCGGTTTGCCCGAGCATGCGGTAATGGTGAGAATAAGTGCAAGTGAAAGTGTGAGAAATTGAATTTTCTTTTTCATAAATCAAAGAACCTCTAATAATATTTTTTTATGCAATCGGTAATTCTCAAAACTTCCAAAATACTCATTTTCAAAAAGGGATGCTGCATGGATCATCCCTTCATCCAAATACATTATTTTGCAGGTTTTGCCAATGGGTCAACAGGCCGACAAGGCCTGACTTTTTTCATATTTCAAGCACGGAAACCGTACGTGACGCTGTTTGTTCCCGTCTTTTCTCCAACAGTGGATCGCTGATCATATTGCAAAGAGGAAGCCGTTAGAGATGGCCATGACCATGTATTTCCGTTGCCCCGACCTCAGCAGCATGCCCGCTATTACGGATGCATCGAAGTCACTGTCAAAGAGGTCCGGACAGGACCGCCCGACCTGCAGCTTTTTCATCATGCCCTGGCTCCTGTTGCCGACCTTCCGGTAAAGCGCATCATCTCCGGCACGCATTTCATGTGCGACCTCAGTCTTAAAGGCAGTGAAATAGCTTATGGCTAAATGAAGGAGAAATAGGTTATCGGTGTCTGGCAAAAAATACCGGCTTGGCGGCTGTTTTTAACTCGTCTTCAACATCTGAGCAGCCATTTTTTTTCATGTCTTCTTCTGCCACTTGATCCAGTCGCTGAATTCATTCAGCAAAGATATTTTCACGGATTCAGGTTTTATAATCCTTACATGCGGCAGCCAGGGCTTCACGCACATTGATATCTCTTCAGTATTGCAGGCCATGAAGTTTAGAATAAGGGAACCATCCGGCTTTTCTTCGGCCGTTTCCTGAAGCGGCAGAATATTGCCCCTGCGTTTGAAATAGTCGGCCCACAATGAATCGACTTCTATGGTAACCCTGATGTTCCTGTTGGTGGTGAACCATACATTGACGCTGCTTTTGAGGATGTCGTCAATATCGTCTGGAATCTTTTTGAACCTCTTGTTCTTTAGGGCTGTTATCCCGCTGATTTTGTCCAGTGCGTATTTTTTTATCCTGTCGTCGGAAGAATCCCTTGCTATAAGGTACCAGAATCCGTCGAAGTATGCGGTCCTGTACGGTTCGACCGTGACCGGGTGCGCTTCCTTCATATTTCCCTTGTACTCGAACTGCAGGAATTTCTTTTCGTTTATACCTTCCACTATCTTATCCACTGTCTTTCTAGGGAAACGTATGGGCTCGTCGAGCTTCACGAAGACAGGCCTGCAGTCGGTATAATCTGAGAGCCTGTTGAATATCGTATCCGCATTGTCACCGAAAGGCTTTCCGAGCTGCCTGACCATGTCCCTGACGGCTACTATCAATGCAAGCTCAGACTCCTCGTAATTTCTCAGATTGCTTATGATACTCTTGTCAAGACAGTGGCATCCCATCCTTTTTTCATGTATCGGGAACCCGGCCTTTCTCAAGGCAAGCAGATCCCGCTGAATTGTCCTTGTCGTTGTCGAAAAATCCGCGGCCATGTTTGTAGTATAGACCTCATCCCTTTCCAGAAAATACCTCAGCATCTTTGCAAGCCTCAAAATCCTTTCGGCAACCGGCTTTCGTTCATCAGACATAAGCACTCCTTAATTATCCTGTATGAAGACGTTTCGGCAGGCCGGGCTTTAATATTAAATTTTCTGCGACACACAGCTGTCGAGTCCCCGGTGCAGATTTAAAAAAGATGATTTATGATGGGGTTTCCAGTTCAGGATACATGAATTTAAAAGGAGGTATCTATGGCGCATGCATTGATAGATTTTTCGGCAAACATTGGATTCGGTGAAAAGCAGTCTTGCAGGAATATCGACATCGTAAAAGGTGGCTGAAATGGACAGTATTGTTTCAGTACCTTCAAATCGTTCCTACTGGGTTATACCCGGCAGGCTGCTTGCAGGTTATTATCCGGGCGATAGAAACAAGACAGTGATGGATATAAAACTCAATGCCCTGCTTGACTGCGGCATAAGGACATTCATAAACCTGATGGAACCGGGCGAGGTTGACCATGACGGACTTGAATTCAACCCGTATGAAGAAAAGCTAGTAAGCCTTGCCGCTATTCGCGGACTTAAGGTCTCAATATACAGGCATCCTGTCAGAGATATGGGTGTACCCACACGTGAAGAGATGAGGCAGATCCTGGACAGGATAGACGAGTCGTTGATGAGAGGCCTGCCAGTATATGTTCACTGCTGGGGAGGAAGGGGCAGGACGGGCACCGTGGTGGGCTGCTGGCATGCAAGGCACAGTCTCGGGCAGGGCCGTGAGATACTCGAGATAATCAGGCAGCTCAGAAAAAAGGACGAAAAGGGAAACCTTCCATCACCTGAGACAGAGCAGCAGATAAGGATGGTGATTTCATGGAGGCTGGGAGAATGAGAGACAGGTTCAGGGGAAGCCTTCTGGGGCTCGCTGCTGGCGATGCCCTGGGTGCATCCGTCGAGTTCATGCCGCCGGGCTCTTTTGAGCCTGTCACATGCATGAGAGGCGGAGGGCCGTTCAGTCTCAAGCCCGGTCAGTGGACCGATGACACATCTCTTGCCCTCTGCCTTGCTGAAAGCCTTGTCGAATGCAAAGGTTTCAATGCGGCTGATCAGATGGAAAAATATCTCCGGTGGTATAAGGAAGGATACATGAGCAGCACCGGCTCCTGCTTTGATATCGGCACCACGACTGCCAGGGCACTGAACAGATTCAGGGACACCGGAAATCCCATAAGCGGGCCGGTGGACAGGTTCAGCGCAGGCAACGGCTCTATCATGAGGCTTGCCCCTCTCCCTCTGTTCTATTCGTCAGATCCTGAAAAGGCGGTCTTCTTTTCCGGTGAAAGCTCCCGTACAACGCATGGCTCAGTTCTGGCCATTGATGCGTGCAGGTACATGGGTGGCATTATAGCCGGTGCAGTAAACGGCGCATCAAAAGATGAAATCCTTTCCAGCCAATATTCTCCGCTCGAAGGCCTGTGGGAAAATAAGCCGCTCTGTAAAGAAATATCCGAAGTCGCAGCAGGGTCATTTAAAAAGAAGAATCCGCCGGATATAAAGGGAATCGGCTATGTAGTCCAATCGATCGAGGCAGCACTCTGGGCATTTTATAACAGCAGTTCCTTCGAGGAAGGATGCCTCATGGCGGTCAACCTGGGCGACGATGCCGACACGACCGGTGCTATCTATGGCCAGATAGCCGGGGCCTATTACGGGGCGGATGCGATCCCGAAAAAATGGCTCGATGTACTTGCAATGAAAGAGCTTATCGAAGACCTTGCTGACAGACTCTTTGAGATGGGCAACATGCAATGGACAGTTGCCAAAGGAGGGAAACTGAAATGAAAAATATAATAATCCCGGCTATTATTATGCTGGTTATGATACCAGTGACAGTCCTTGCAGGAGGATATGTCAAACCAGACCAGTGGGGCGGTTATCACGGTCTCGATAATATAACCGGAGAAAAAATCGACGCCCAGGCCGATGACTGGGGCGGATACAGGGTCAAGAAAGGCGACCTCCAGATTTATATGAAACCCGACAAATGGGGCGGTTACGACTGCAGGGTATACGATAAAAATTATAGGCAGGTTGATTCTTACAAGCTCAAACCTAACGGCTATGGCGGCTACAAAAGCGATGAAAAAAATATCCGGGTTAAGAAGGATAAATACGGCGTTTATAAGTGGTAGTTGTTTTGTTACGATTTATCTGAGATCTATGCTGTTCAAGATGGGATATATAGGTTGCCTGCATCTTAATCTTAAAGTAGATAAACAATAATCACTGAAGAATAATGTTCATGGCCAGGAAAATGAAAAAACCGAAAGTTTATGTGATTGCCGGACCCAATGATGCAGGCAAGACAACTTTTGATAAAGAGTTCCTGCCCAATTTTGCTGATTGCATCAATTTCATAAACGCAGACCTGATTGCTGCCGGCATATCTCCATTTTCGCCTGAATCGGCTTCGGTAAAGGCAGGCAGAATTATGATAGAGCAGATGAGGGAATATGCCCAGGCAAACAAGGACTTTGCTTTTGAGACGACCATGTCTGGAAGAAGCCATTCGGTTTTCATTAAAGAAATAAGGTCAAAAGGTCATGAAGTCCATATGATAATTCCTTTGGCTCAAGAATGTTGACCTGGCGTTGAAGAGGATCTCCGACAGGGTAAAATCAGGCGGGCATAATATGCCTGAAGATGTCGTCAAAAGAAGATTTTCAAGGGTGTTAAGAACTTTTTCAGCATTTATGCCAAACTTTCAGATTCATGGGCTCTGTTTGACAACTCATACAGCCAGCCCAAAATGATTGCCAAGGAAGACAACAGGAAGATGACAATACCTGAGAAGGAATTGTTTGAACGAATCAGGAAAGGCATGGAGGAATCATGATGTCTAAAAAGAAGGATATTAAAAAACTGAGCGTGCCGGAAAAGGCTGAGCTTGCAATGAAAGCGGCTGTTAAAAAAACCATGGCTGAACATAAAAAAAGGGGAGAACCTGTTGCTGTCTGGAAAGATGGTAAAGCGGTTTGGCTCCCCGCTGATGAGATAAAGATATAAGGAATATAAGAACCATAATTCTTCTGTTTATTAAAATCAATGTTTGGGATGAAATTAAAAGTTCAGTAAAGAAATCCGAACAGGTATAAAGGTATCACACCCTTCTCGCCAATAAGGATGTCGTCCTTGACAAGATAAGAGTTTTCAAGATTGTCTTTTATCTGCTTGAAGTCTTTTGTTTTGCCGCCGATTTCAAAATATTTTTTGTTTACTTCATAATCGCCAATTCTACTGCTGAATATCTTGTTTCCCGAATTCAGCAGCATCGCTGCGAAAAACAGTTCTCTTGTTGTTCCAATTGATTTTTCTGCACCGATATCACGGACAATTGCTTCGTGGATGTTGGGGTTTTCTAGAAATACCTTCCCTGTGCTTTTCAGAAGAGTCCCCCCCCTTCCTGAAGAGGGGATCAGCCTTATAAGCCCCGTCTCACTCAATATCTGAAGGTAATATCCAATTGTTTTATTGTCGATGCCAATGTGCCTGGAGATACTGTTAACGTTTATTTCACTTGGTGGTATTGTGGCCAGATAGGAAAGTATCTTTTTAAAGTTTGCCAGGTTGGATGTTTTCAAATTGTAATAAGTGGCAACATCCTCATAAATTATTTTATCGATTATGTTCATCAGACGCTGGTGGTATGTTTCCTTATCTTCACCTGCAAAAGGATAATAGCCGTAATCCAGGTAAGATTTAAAATGCCCCCTGATTCTTTCGATGGATGCAATCTTAATGGTATCGGGATTTGACGGTTCCATTATCTGCTTTAAAGAGAGTACCGGAAGATCAAGATTGCAATTGAACAGCAGGTATTCCCGAAACGACATTCCGTTAAGCCTGTAAAGGATACCACGTCTTGAAAGGTCATATGTCCCCTTGATGAGATCGAGACTTGAACTGCCTGAAAATATAATCTTGATGTCAGGGAATGAGTCATAGACATTTTTCAGTTCCTGGTTCCAATTTTTGTATTTATGGACCTCATCCAAAAAGAATGTCTTAATGGCCTCTGTTTCATACTGTTCAATGATATATTCGTAAAGGCTGTTGGCTGAAAAATAAATGCTGTCAAGGCTGAGGTATAAACATTTTGATTTATCGTCGATATTGTCTTTTATATACTGGAGCATAAGTGTTGTTTTCCCTGTGCCCCTGGGCCCGATCAATCCGGTTAAACGGTTTTTTATGTTGAACGATGGATACAGATACCTTTTCTTATCATATTTTATTGAGTCAAGAAGTCTGTAATAAGTAGTTTTGAGCTGGTTTTTCATTTAGACTCTAATCCTTTTAATTGTTTATATTATTGGAATGTACTCCAATTGATACTTTATTGTCAACCGGTGGAATGGGTCACATTAGATGGTAAATCAGTATTCATGTGTTTTTCCGAGTGAAATAACCGCAGTATTATTTTAATCGGGGGAATCTGAGCCGCCGCTCTTCCTGTATGAGCATCTTGTTGGTCTCTTCCATCTGAAGCCACTGCTCACGGGTTACGCTGATGTTCATATTGAGCCATTCCCTGAGAGTGTTGATAACCAGATCTTTTTCATCAAGGTCTGCAATATTTACACCGTGATTCGCGCCCGGCTGGATGATTTTCAACGCATTCGTCTTTCCTGTAAGTTCGACGGCCGTTGAGGTGTAGGGATCATTGCCGCCGTATATATAGATAATGTTATTGCCGCTGTTCTGAAGCCATGTGTTTATGTCGATCATGGCAGCAGGGTCAAAGACCATAACGGCATCGGCAGGTGCAAAAACCCTGTAAGTCGGATTCGGCAGATCCACAAGCAGGTCTGCCAGATGGTTATAGATATAAGGCGCATAACCGAGCTGTGTGTACGCCTGATAATAGAACGGAGCAAACTGATTCATCACGTATTCGGTATAATTGGCTGGGTCGTTAATTTCCTTCAAATGGTTGAACCACGCCTCGGGGCCTGCATCCGCCCCGGGAATCCTGCCGGTGTCGCCATCGCCGTACTGCCAGAAAGAAAACATGTATTCGAGCACGTTATATTCAAATGTTTCGCCTGGGCTGAAACTGTAGGTAAGCCCCTTCTGCTGAGCATAGTCGATATAACAGGGAATAAGAAGGTCTCTGTTGGACAGGCAGAGCCTCTGGAATGCCGTTATCTTTTCCCTGTCTTCCGGCGTCCCCACCTGCTCTGTGAGGAATGTCGCAAACCGCGGGTCTTCAACGCCGAACATCATGGGAGCTACATAGGCAATCGTCACATCTGCATCATCGGGAAAAAACCTTGCGTCATAGAATGTGGTCATGCCTCCCTTTGAATAGCCTGTTGCGACCCACTTTCCTTTATAGATACCTTTGAAAAGCTCTTTTATCCTGTGGTGGTCTGATGACGCCTGCCATATGTCAAGGTATTTCCAGTCGAGAGGATCGGGCCTGGCGGAATCAAAATAGCGGTGCGTTATGTATATCTGGTTTGCATTGAGCAGTCTTGCCGGTTCACATATCCAGTTCCTGCCTGTTGAGTAGCCGGAATGGAATTTGACCATGGGTGCTTTTTCATCGATATGCGAAAGCAGAATGCGCTGGCTGAATTTGGCGCCGTCAGGTCTGTTGTGGTCAACAGGCTGGGTCACATAAATCTCAAATGCCTCTTTATAGCCCTGGGGAGGGCGGATCCTGGTGAATGTTATATCAGGGATTTTTTCAAGCTTTTCTTCAAGCGTAAGCGTTTTGTTCGACGAAGAGGAGCATGCGGAAAGGTTCAATATTGAAAGCAAAACCAGTATCAATGCTGTTAAAGCATTATACCTCAAAAGCCTGATCATACCGGGCCTCCTGAGAACAATAAATGATAATTCAGATATCGGAACAGATATTCAAAGACTTGAGAGTCGGGATGACTTCATATGAAATGGATCACACCTTATAAAATCATTGATTATGCGGCTTTACGGTTTATGTTATAATGCTCGGTGACAAGTTTCTCAAATTCGACTGTGTCGGATGCGCTAAGCCTCATGTTTATCTTTCCGCTTGAATCTTCAGCAACCCAGACTCTTCCCGCATCATCGGAATAGACCGCCGTTATGCTGTCATCAAGCATATGGTCCCACCGCGGGTCACCTGAAATCTCGGTCAGCCCCAGTTCATTCATCACGCGCCTTGAAAGGCCGCCTATCGCCCATTTTTCCCAGAGCTGGGATATGTCGAATCCGGAGGTTTCTTTGCTGATGTTTTTTCGTGCATCCTCAATAGCAATCACCTTTTTCATGTAAGAAGTTTCATCTATCAGATTCATTGTTTTCTCCTTCAGCTTTTTCATATCGGCTATGTGTGGAAAAACTTTACGTATTTTTTGTGAATTTCTGATTAAATAAGGATTAAATGTTAATGAATACCGGATAATTCGTATTTATGTATCCTTAATATCAACTGTGAGACTGTTCATTATTCAGGATATGAATCAAGAGAGACCTGCATAACCGACCTGATATCTGCGAGATCAAGGATGCGGGTTATTTCATCAGCTCCTTTTCCAGGTCTATCATCTTGTTTCCGACAATCCTGTGGCCTGATTCCAGGAAGAATGTGGGAAGGTTGTGAACCTTTAATAGGTTGCTCAAAGCTATTGATTTGTCAACAGTCTTCGCCGCATCCACGCATTCGGATTCGGGTTTTATCCCGTTCGTTTTCCAGGTCTTCTGATTGTAGGCATCGAGGTCAAGTTTCCTGCATACTACCTGTACCCCGTTTTTTCTGGGCAGGTCGTTGAACCCGCAGAATAAAATTTTCAGCTCAGCATGGTATGTGTCAAGAAGGGGTTTTATCTGACCAGCCGCGTCGCTGCAATGTGAACATTCGGTGCTCGAGAACATATAGACAGTATGCCTGATTTTCCCCTTCGGCTTATATGTCAACCCTGCTGCGGCATCAATCTGAGGTCTCAATTGCAGGAATAATTTTTCAATGGCCTTGTTTTCATCTGACTGTTTGTCGGGAAAATCATCGGTCTGATCCACGTTGTTTGCATGAACCGGGGTTATCAGAGAAACCAATGAAATCGATATTGCAATAACGGCAAATTTCACAGCTTTAATGATACCGGTGTTCATAATTCCCCCATATACTGATTCTTTAATCTTGAGAGACTAAGGCTTTTTAATATCTTTTGTTACTTCAACCTGGACAGGGATCAGCTTCTGAGGCAGCTGCTTAAGATCGGTCCTGAAAAATATCGAACCTTCGATAACACCAGGTTCTTTACCTGAATTTATGGTCAGAAGAAGGGTTTTTTTCTCCCCGGGTTTTATCACCATCTTATCGTTCGGTGATAATGACAGGTGATCAGGGGGCGACAATTCGATATCATAGATGCTCACGGGATCCTTGCCGGAGTTCTCGACGGTTATCGCCTTCTGATATTTCGATCCGGCTTTTACCCGGCCAAGGCATATATATTCAGGCTTTATGGAAAGCACTTCCTGAATGAAAGCCTGTACGATTAGAGTGACATTTTTTTTATCAGGGTCATTGGTGATCACCTCAATGCCTTTCTTCAGGTTGCCCCTCATGTTGTAGGTCGGGATTCTCACGTGTATTTTGTCTGCTTTTCCCGGTTCGACCGGACCGACAGGAAGAGTTACCTTCAAACCGTTGCAGCTTTCACAGGACTTCATCTCCAGAGTTAGCGGCTCATTACCGGAATTTCTGACTATAAAATCATGTTCGATTGCTTTGCCTTCCATGTAATTCCCTGCCGAGTAGGTATATTCATCTATCGTTATTTTTGCCGCACCGAATGCCGCACTTCCTGTTAACACCGAAAGCAGTAATATAATTATGACCAGACCTGTTCTGTTCATAGAATACCTCCATTTTTGGTAATGCAATTTATAACCCGGACCTTCCTTATAATGCATGTACATCAAGCTTTTATTCATTGGCCTCATCCAGTTCAAATAATCCTATCACAAATGAATGTTTTTGGCCAATATTCCGGAATTGCCTGTGTGCTTCAGGTCCGGCAAGGAGACATGAACATTAAACATGATTCAACAATTGCAGTGCATAAAGTTTTGAAGGCTGTTTCTCTATTCTCTGTTTAAAATTTCATTCATGCTTCCTGAGCGGAAACCCTCAAGGTCAAGTGTAACATAGATAAAGCCTGCCTTTTTTGCAGCGATGACAATCTCGGCTGCATTTTGAACGGCTGAAGGCATATCCTCACCTGCAAGTTCTATTCTCAGCACGTCACCATGGTGTCTGGCGCGGAACGTCTTGAAGCCTTTTGCGGCAAGAAAATCCTCTACCTCTTCAACCTGTCTGAGCTTTTCAGGCGTGATCGGAGAGCCGTACGGGATGCGGGATGCCATGCATGCCATCGCCTGCCTGAATGCAGTCGGAAGATTGTAGACTGCTGACGAAAGCTGTCTGATATCCTCTTTGGAAAAACCCAGTTCCTTAAGAGGACTTTTTACATCAAGCTCTTTTGCAGCCTGCATGCCTGGCCTGAAATCTCCGGCATCATCAAGGTTTGCGCCGTCAGCTATCACCTTGATGCCGTGTTTCTCGGATATGTTCCTTACTTTTATGAAAAGCTCTTTTTTGCAGAAGTAGCACCTTTGCGGGGGGTTGTCCCTGAATTCGGGTATGTCGAGCTCTTCCGAGATGATTCTTTCATACCGGATTCCGTTCTTTTTGAGCCACTCTATTGCGGGTAAATATTCTCTTTTGGGATATGTCGATGATGTGGCTATCACTGCCAGACATTTCTCACCGAGTGTTTCATGTGCGACCGCAAGCAGAAACGTGCTGTCAACACCGCCTGAATATGCTATTGCGCAGCATCCCCATGATGTCAGAAGATCTTTCAGGCTCTGAAGCTTTGCTTTCTGTGACGGTGAGATTTCCATTTAATCCGCCTTGTGAAATTCTTCAGCCTTCTCTGTTGCATATCTTATGATACCGCCGCCGAGAACTGTCTCGCCATCGTAAATCACGACAGACTGTCCGGGTGTTATTGATTCCTGTGGTTCTTCAAACTTTACGATAAGCTCTCCGCCGGAAATTTCCGCATGGCAGGCCGCCGGCCTGTGCGCATAACGGATCTTGCCTGATATCCTTTCCGGAATGTCTTGCGTGAACATATTGATGTTGTCCGCGACAAGGCCCTTTGCAAAAAGATATTTTCGCTCTCCCGCAACGATCATATTTCTTTGCGCATCAATGGAGATGACCCTGAGAGGCATGGGGCTGCTTATGCCAAGGCCTGTGCGCTGGCCTACGGTATATGATGCAATGCCCTTATGCCGTCCTATCGTTCTGCCTTTTATATCAACGATATCACCCGGCTCATGATCGAATCTGCCCTTCATGAAGGCGTTCATGCCTCCTCTTGGAATAAAGCAGATGTCCTGGCTTTCGGGTTTACTTGATACAGGAAGGTTTTTTTCAAGGGCGATTTTTCTGACCTCGTCCTTGGTCAGGCCTGCAAGCGGGAATATTACATTTCCAAGGGCCTTTTGCCTGATTGCATAAAGAAAGTATGTCTGGTCCTTGCGCCTGTCCTTTGCCTTTATAAGGGCAGGGCCGCTATCTGTTTGCGTTGTTCCGGCATAGTGGCCTGTTGCAAGAAAATCAAAGCCCATGGCCAGTGCCTTGTCCAGAAGCGCACCGAATTTGATCCGCCTGTTACAGACAACACAGGGATTGGGCGTTATGCCCAGCCGGTAATCACTGACAAAAGGCTTGATCACGTCTTCTTCAAGTTCACGGGCGAAGTCCAGTATGTAATGCCTGATGCCTATTGCCCTGCATACGCGTTTTGCGTCCTCGATCTCTTCAGGGCCGCAGCATTTGATTTTGCTGCCGGGAGAAGGGGCGACACCGAGGCACATTGTGACGCCTACTGTTTCATATCCCTGATCTTTAAGCAGGCTTGCGGCGACAGCCGAATCGACGCCGCCGCTTAAGCCCACCATAACCTTTTTTTTCATATCCGGTATCCTTAATAAACCGTTAAGTCCTTCCTTTGTTTCTTGTGCCACGGTTATGGCAAAACCCTTGATTCCTGAAATAAGCCATAACGGCTTGATTGGAAATTGGCAAGGCCTGATGCAACGACAAGAAAATAGATTGTTAAATACATAACATTCTTGTTTCCCATGTTGTCTGTTGATTAGCCTGATGCCTGATATTATAATAAATTAAAAATGAGATGATATAAATGTCCGAACCTGCAGATAATCAAAAGCCATCAAATAAAACAGCCGCATGGTATAAGCCTGTTGTCCTTATTCTTGTCATAGTTGCTGTTTTCATTCTGGGAAATGTATTCGGAATAGGGGAGAAGCTGGGACAGCTTCGCTCCTGGATTGAATCTTTCGGCAGTCTCGCCCCGCTTGCTTATATTATCCTTTATATCTTGGCCACCGTGGCTGCAGTGCCGGGAGTGGCGTTATCGTTAATCGCCGCCACACTGTTCGGATCTTTTCGCGGTGTCATATATGTCAGCATCGGCTCAACTGTTGGAGCGGCGCTTGCGTTTCTCGTTTCCCGTTATATTGCAAGGAATGCTGTTGCAGCCTGGCTCAAAAATAATCCGCGTTTTTTAAAGCTGGATGCAATGACTGAAGAGCACGGCGCTGTCATTGTAGCGCTAACCAGACTGGTGCCGCTGTTTCCTTTCAATCTTCTCAATTACGGTTTCGGCCTGACGAAAGTCCGGTTTTTCACCTATGTGTTCTGGTCATGGCTTTGCATGCTGCCGGGCACTATCTTGTATCTTGTAGGATTTGACGCTGTCTTAAAGGGAATCACTGAAAACAGGGCACCCTGGCTTCTGATTTTGGTATTCCTGCTGGCGGCTGCCGGAGTTTTCTCTCTGACGCGGTTTGCAAGAAACCGTCTGAACAGATCAGGAAACACACCTGAGGAACTTGACGGTTTTCCCAAATAGTAATGAAGCAAGGCATGGTTTAAAAACATTTTATGAAGAGAAACCTCCTCATTATTTTTTCCAGGTGTCCAGTGCCCGGAAAAGTTAAGACCAGACTTATTCCGTTACTGGGGCCGGATGGCGCTGCACGGCTGCAGAGGGACATGGCAGCCTGGCTTATAAAAAGGCTCGAGCCGCTTCTTCCTGATGTCAACGTTCGGGTTTACACCGATGCCTGCGGTTCCTGCGGCATACAGAGTATATTCAGTCCTGATCTGCAAGTACGCATCCAGGTTCCCGGAGATATAGGGCGGAAAATGTCTGCTGCTTTTTCAGAAGCCTTTGATGAAGGTTTTGAGAGAGTTGTACTTATCGGCTCCGATTGCCCGTTCATCACCCCTGATAACATAAGACATTCTTTTTTGAAGCTTGAGGCTTGTGACTGCGTGCTGGGTCCTGCTTATGACGGCGGCTATTACCTTATAGGGTTGAAAAGGCTGTGTCCTGATATTTTTAAGGACATCTCATGGGGTGGCGATACTGTACTTGAGCAGAGCCTGATGAAGGCGCATGCCCATGGTATGAGTACAGCTCTGCTGGAGCGGCTTCATGACATTGACCGGCCTCAGGATGTCGAACTTTGGAAAAACCTGCTCAGGCAAAGTGAACCGGGCATTTCAGTGATAATACCGGCGCTCAATGAAGGCGAAAAAATCGTCAAAACACTAAGAAGGCTTGAATCGGGAAGGAACATTGAAGTGATAGTAGTTGACGGCGGCAGCATTGATAAAACCGTTGAACTGGCCAGGCTGAACGGGGCCGAGGTGATCAGCTCTGCTTCCGGGCGAGCCGATCAGATGAATACGGGCGCTTCCTTTGCGGCAGGTGAATATCTCCTTTTCCTCCATGCGGATACGATACTGCCGCAGGGATTTGATAATGATATGAGATACACACTGGCCGACCCGCGGATAATCGCAGGTGCTTTCAGGCCCGGTTTTGATTCAAAGGGTTTGTCCATGCGAATAATCGAATACGGCGCCTTTCTTCGTTCACGGTACTTGAGCCTTCCCTATGGTGATCAGGGGTTGTTCATCAGAAAAGAGGATTTTCGTGAAGCCCAGGGTTTCCCGGAACTACCCATAATGGAAGATGCGGTATTTGTTACAGGCCTTAAGAAAAAGGGCAAGGTGGTCACTCTCGATAAAAAGGCAGTCACCTCTGCCAGAAGATTTGAAAAGCTGGGTGCTTTCCGTACATGGTTAATCAATCAGTGCGTAATCGTGGTCTTTCTATCGGGAGCGAAACCCGGATTGATTGCGGAGTTGTACCGCAGACATGCAGGTCCTGCCGAGTGGCTGGGTCTTTTATTCAGGATACTTTTTTTGAAAGGGTTCAGGATTGAAGCTAATTAATATAGCCATTGTTTTCATTATGCTTCCGGTAATTATCCTTGCCGGGGATACGCTTTTTACAGAAAATTTCGCTTCTCTCTCAAAATGGAAAGAGGTTTATTTTCCAAAAATCCAGGCGCACACGAAATATACTGCGGCAACCGACGGCAAGGAGACGTTTTTAAAGACGCAGAGCCATGCCTCGGCATCGGTAATTATTTACAGGGAGCCTTTCAATCCGTATGAATATCCGCTTCTCAGATGGCGGTGGAAGATTGACAATGTACTTAAAGGGGCCGACCTTAAAACGAGAGAGACTGATGACTCTCCTATAAGGGTCTATATCGCATTTGAATATAATCCGAAAAAGTCCACGGCCGCCGAACGCGCACTTTACGGTTCGGTCAAGCTCATCTACGGTGAATACCCGCCGCACAGCTCCCTGAACTATACATGGGCCAGTGAGCCATCGGCGCCTGATATCATAACCAGCTCATACACTGACCGCAGCAAAATGATTATACTTGAAAAAGGGAGCAGAAAGGCCGGAATGTGGATTGAGGAAAGCGTTGACATCATTGCCGATTACAGGAGGGCTTTTGGCTCTGATCCGCCCGAAAATGCGACACTGGGCATCATGAACGATACCGACAACACGAAAGGTTCGGCCGTCTCATATGTGACAGGCATTGTCCTTAGCAGGAGATGATGGTTTTTATTGCAGCGCCGCCTCAAGACATGAAATTTCCTTGTATGTCTTTTCTGCCTTGAACCTTAAGACATCCATTGCATGGGCATTCCTTTCGATATTTTCATTAAGGCTTGCCGTCAGAGGTGCCCATGCAAATTGCTGGTTAAGGATATCAAAGAAAAATCCCGTTGCGTAAGATGCCATCTTTCCCATGGCCATCACCTGCCAGTATTTCTCGCCTGCAAAAAAAGCCTTTGTGCTGAGATATTTTTCAAGTGCGGGATGATCGAGCAGTATCTTGCCGATCATAACAGCGCCATCCTGGGCCTTCTCATATTCGCTTTTTTCCTGGCTGTTCCACTTGTCGATCTCATAGCCGTAATTCGTCCCTTTGAAGACATCCAGCAGTTTCGATGAATTCTGATAGATGTCGTCGAGTTTGACCCTGGCTGTTTCAAGGCTCCTTATTTCGCCTTGAACTTTTTGCAGGTCTGCGGCATCAAGCGGTGTCGTGAGCATGCCTGTGCGTACCTTGATTGCATCGTCGATCTTCGCCTTTGCTACATTGTAGTTGTCCATAAACTTATCCGCAGGAAGGCTTGTCATAAGATCAAAGACGACACTCCAGGCCCTGTCTACCGATTCATCATATGCCTTTGAAATCTCTCTGGTTGTCTGTTCGATCTGCGAGCGCTGGGATTCATTTATTTTGATCAGGTTCCTGAGCGCCGTGTTGATAAACTTGAGCCGGTCTCTTGCCTCGATCAGCTGCCTGTTGAGAAAAGCGAGGCGTTCCGGGTCCATGTTCACATCATAAATGTCGGTGTCGGTGCAAGGTGATGTTACGACGGGCCTGGTCTGAACCTGGGCCTGAGCCGTTGCAGTCGGCCTGCGGCCTCCTCTTCCTGGGGACTGTGTGGTTGAAGGTGCAGGAGCCGGGGCTTGTCCGGTCTGAAGTTTCAAAAGGTAGTCCGAGGCTGCCGCTGGATTCTTTGCTGAACTGCCGTATAAGCTGCCGATGCTCTCAAGATCAGCCTTTGCCTGGGCATTAGAGGGGTTTTGCTTGAGCGAGCCGATCTGTCTGTCGGTTTCTTTCAGGATTTCCTTTTGAAGCTGAATATTCTCGGCCGTTGCAGGCACTAAAACGGCCTTGGGCAGGGGGATATTCATCTTGTCGAAGTTTTCCTTGGATAGGGTCCCGGCAAGGGCCTGGGCGCTTAATTCGGCCAGATATCTTGCCTCTTCCAGATCGCCTGACTGCGCCTGAGTAACCGCCAGCCTGCCAAGCTGACTGCTGAGTATCAACTGGGATGTAATTTCGGTTGTGGTTGTGACCGATGGGGTTATCTGGGTCCAGCCGCCTCTCACCTTGTAGGATACGCCGCCTTCAAATGCCCTGGGCATTTTGCTGGTAAGTTTGCCTTCCGGATTCATGTAGAATGCCTGTCCGAGAAACCAGTAAGCAGGCACTTTTTCAGGGGTAAACCATCTGTCCTGGGTGATGCCGCCGAGATCTATCCGGATATTGTTTTCTCTTGCCCATCTGGCGAGCGCTATGATCTTGGAAGCCTCCCTTATCTTGTGAAAGGAGGGCATAATACGTGCATAGGCATCATAATTGTTCATGAGCTGTGCACACCATGCGGCATAGTCGGCTTCCACTTCCGTATCGGGCGGCATGCCCCAGAACTGGCTGTCATCGCCGAACTTGTACAGCATTTTTGAAGAGCCGAATTCGACAATCGAATTATCAGGAGAGACCTTCATATCGACCGTGTCCGGCTCGAGCCACTGACGGTAGTATATGTTTCTCCTCTTGTTGAAAAGGTCGTGTCTGATTTCATATTCGGTGCGGGTGCAGCTTCCGGGGATGCTGGAGAACATATCGGGTCTGACGTTTATGCTCTTAAGCGCATAGTCGGCCTCATACATGATCATGGCGAGCTGCGAGCTTCCGTCAAGGTCTATGGGCTTTGTTTCAGCATAGGGTCTGTTCAATCCTTCAAGGTATTCGGCGGCCTGTGTTGAAAAGGTAATCCCGTTGAAGGCTTCATTCATGAAGTTTGATTGATGGTTCTTCGGTTCATACGGCATAAGCAGATTCTGTACATTCCTTATGGCGCCTTCGGATTTCATTTCACCGCTTGCATACATGCCGGTAAGGTTTTTTATGACGTCAGGGGTCACTATACCCGAGGACTCCAGGATTGCGATATATGCTGAAGCCGCAAGGTCTGAATGGAGTTTGTCTTTTGAAGATGCATCTTTAGCCTCAATGGTGCGGGCCTCATTTGATTTTCCGAGGACTTCAAGGGCCTTTGCCAGGGATTCGGATGTGTCTTTATAGACAAGATCGAGAGCCTGTGCGGTTTCCGTAAAGCCCAGGTTTGTGAAGACCTTGATCTGGATTGCACGTATGGAAGCGGGCGGAAGAAGATCCTTAAACCTGTCCAGTTTAACGTAATTGTACCAGGCGACATATTCCTCTTTCGTCAAGCCGTAAGCCTTCGAAAGTTTTTGGATCATGGTCTGCCGTTCCCTGACGAAACCGGGGTGCCCCCTTACTGCATTCACCATGATGCTGAGGTTGGATTTGACCTTGTCCCCGGCATTGTTGATTTCCTCTTTCGTTTTTGGCGTAGGCGCGAGATTCATTATTGGTTCGGGATAGGCCATGGCGGTTTTCAGAAGGTCGAGGTAAGGGATCCTGCCCGTATCATAGGCATCGTCATAATGGCCGATAACGGCTATGCGGCCTGAAGATTTATCGATTACAACTTTGTCGAGCACATTGATGTAGTCGAGCTTTTCTATCGATGAGATACCGGCCGGCATGATGTCTGGCACAACTCCGGGGATAATGAAATCCTCCTTGATGTCGGTTACTTCAAGTTTTAATATCCCGCCCGGGATGACCACCCTCTCGATCTCGGCGCCCTGGCGCTTTATAAGAAATCTTACGGGGACATAAGGCATCCGGTTGAAGTCGGAATTGTCCTTAACAGTCCTGCCGTTGACAGCGATAATCATATCGCCCGGCTGAAGACCTGCGAAGGCTGCTGAAGATTGCGGTGCGACCTGTGACAGGATAAGGCCGCCGTCTTCAAGCTTGCCTGAGAAACCCCAGTCAGTAATGTATGGCGGGATCTCAGAGGCCCGGGTTAAGCTCGCACATGTCATGATGAAGATTGCTGCCAGAAAAAATTTGCGGAACCGGATAGAGCTTGTCATGGCTTGACCTCCTTCTTGTCTGAAAAAGTATTTTTATCACGAGGCTTGAGCACATTGTATCAATTCCAAATACGGTTGGGCAAGACCGATATTAAATTAGACGGGTTCGTGTCTCGATGTCTGGATAAAATGTTTTAAATCAAAGCATCATAAGCTGTTTTAAATCAATTAATCTCTACGAAAAAAGCCTGAACCTCTTTGTCTTACATCCCACCCGGATTCTTTGAAGAGACTGTGGCATGCAGATACGGTGCCGCCCCGGCCTTCTTCCGTCTTTTCTTTAATATCTCTTGGATTGGCTCCGGCTTCGGCCCAGAAGAGGTTTGCACCGGCGATTGCGCCCAGGGTGCACGGCTCGTGCGTGCAGTTTCCGGTCACAGTGCGAGGCATGCCCAGCCTGGTGACTGCCACTATCTGCGCCATGCGCAGTTCTGTAATGGTGCCAAGTCTGGCCAGATCAGTCCCGGGAATGGGTATGCGCCTGGCCGCGCCACTGAAAGCCGGATTAATGGATGCAGTAAAAAGTATCAGTTCGGCAAGCTCCTCATTCGTATGCTCCGGCCCGACCGGTTCCACGCATGTTCCGACTATGAGCCCTGCATGCTGAAAGTTTCTGATGCTCTTTTTTCTTTTATCTGGAGAAAGACTTGAATCAATACCTTCACGCAGTCGGAGAGCATGATAAACCCCTGTGTAACCTGCATCTTTTATCATCTTTGCATTAGCAAGATTCTGATCACCTACATTTGCGATCAGGATTGTGCTGGGATCAAGATTTTTCCTGATTTCACGTGATATTTCCATAAACATTTCGAATGGATAATGTGCCGTCGTCATCACGTATATCGCATTTGCGCCATAAGCCTCAAACTGAAGCGCATATGCCACGGCCTGTTCCGGGGCAAGGCGCGCCTCTGTTTTGAAAATGCCGTTCTTGGATGCGAAGGAACAGAACATGCAGTTACAGGCGCATGGCGCAAGGTTGAGCGCAAGCTGGGCATGGATCTCTGCCTTGTTACTGCTGAGTTCTTTTGATATCCGGTTCGCCTCTGCCATTGTCAGATAAGACTCTTTTGAATCAGGGGCATGGTTCAGCAGAAAAACGAGTTCCTCTTTATTAAGCGATTTTCCATCAGCTGTTTTTTTGAGGATTTCTTTAATATTCATTTCAGACCTTTCATAATTAGATTCTATTTTTTATTGTTTTATAAGACCTTTCCATGACCGAAACGGCACTTACCGTCTTTCTGAAATATCTTTTCAATAAGAGCCTGTGTACATAGGTGAAGGGAGGCTTTGACATCAGGCCGTAAACAGAAGGCTTCTCGGGATTCAAAAGGACATCCAGCACATGCGTACAGTTCATGCGGGTTTCCATCATTTCCACACAACCTGCACAGTATGTCACGACGCTGCCGCCGGATGTTTCTATTGCCGTTTTATCAAGCCAGGTCTCTGCAAATTCAGGGCAGATATATTTCACCCCTGCGCCGTTGCCGCAGCAAAGGGTTTTCTCTCCGGTATGGGCCATATCCTTGAAACTGACAGCTGCCGTTGAAAGAAGCTGCCTTATCCTTTCATGAAGGCCGGAGCAATTACGCATGCTGCATGGGTCATGGATTACATATGTTTTATTGTGAAGTCTTTCCATGCAGGGCACATCCGGGAGCACTTCATAGACCATCCTTACATTAAGTCCATCTGCATATTTCCTGAACATGCCGTAACAGTTCGGGCAGACAACGATCACGTCCTCAACGCCGTGAGAAATAAGATAGTCCTGAATTTCAGAGAGCATAGAATGTGAAAATTCCTGAAAACCCAGGTCATCCGAAATGCGGCCGCAGCAGTCAAGCGCAATACCAATCCCGGGGATTACATCTTCAAGCAAATGAAACAGCTTTCTGGTCAGGCCCGGTCTTGTTCCTGCGAACGCACAACCGGGAAAGAGCAACTCTTTGCATCCTTCCGGCAGGGCATAAAATGTAAACAGCCTGGACATGCCTGTTTTTTCATGCTGAAGCAGAGCTTTATGTTTCCGGAGAGGGGCAATGCCCCTCTTCGCCAACTCACGCCGCATATTCATGAACAGTCCGCGTATGTCCAGCCCTTCGGGACAGACGGCCGAGCACAGGCCGCACAGGCTGCATTCATAAGGTATTATTCCAATTTCATTATTTTCCGGGTTATATCCGGTTACAATCTTTTTAGGGGTTCCGTATTTTTTCAGAAATGCACATTCATCAACACAAAGCCCGCATTCAGTGCATTTTACTGTAATTTCAGACAGTTGAACTGCAAAAGGATGAACCTCATGTTCCAGTGTCTGCTTTTGGCTTATTGTCTCGGTTTTCATGTATGTTCAATCAATACCGGGAATTCTGCTGTAAATCACTGCAATCGGGAATCTATCCTTGTTCGGCAGGACTTCAGGATTTCCAGAGAAGAGCGAGTTCGGGCTGATCGCCCTTTTCAGTGATGATATCTGAGGATATGCTGCATTACTGGTAATTCCAATCGGGCATGATTCGAGGCATGTCAGACAGCCCGTTTTGTATCTGATTGCAGCTGTCTTGTTTCCGCCAAACCGTATCTTAAAACCCTTTTTCGATGAGTCCAGGAATATATCCCTGAGGTTTAATGTTTTTTCAAGACCGGGCCATGCCGCCTTCACATCGAGTTCGTCTCCTGAAACAAAACAGCCGTTACTGTCCATTGAAAGGTTGTTGCCGGGCCTTAATCCGATACCGGCAAGCGAGTCATATAATGCATCGGGTGTAACTGGAGATGATAGAATGAACTTGTCGGCGAGCTTGCCTCCGCCGTATCCTATTCCCCAATGCGCGGTGGTTTCATTCAGATGTTTGAGGCTCAGTTCTGTATAAATTATCACCGCAGCTTTTTTTCTGTCCTTTATCAGTGGGGAGTGCTTTGACGGCCAGTCATCCGGCCAGGGTCTTGACGAGTTTCTATCCGGAGATAAAGCCAGGAGACCGGCGGGATTCAAAAGAAACGCCCCGCTTGCTATGAGCGCAGATATGAGAAATTCCCGCCGCTCCATAAAATGGCTGAAAGATAAGACTATTTCACCTTTTCAACAGGGTAATCCGCTTCACTCCAGGCCTTGATTCCGCCAGGGAAACGGTAAACATTCTTATATCCAAGCTTCACTGCCCACATGGCGCCGTTATGGCTTCGTGTGCATTTTACGAAACCGCAGTAAAAAACAATCAGCCTGTCTTTATCGGGTCCGAGAAGCTTTATCAGGGCGTCTTTTGTCTTGTCGTCGAGAGTAGTCATTTCCGGAATGGGGAATTCCATCTGCACTGCGCCCTTTACATGCTGTTTCTTGTAGCTTGCTTCATACGGCATGGTGTCGACTATGAGCATGTCCTTGTTCTGATCCATCCAACCCTTGAGTTCTTTTGCTGTCACAATGCCGTAGCCGCCCCTTGAAACCTCTCGTGCGAAATTAGCTGAGATCTGCTCGGTGTCGAGTTCCTTTGTTCCCCATGCAGCCATTGCGTTAGAAGACAGCCCCGCGATAAATACTATCGCCATGATTATTCCGAAAACACCTTTAAACTCTTTCATTAATATCCTCTCCTTTTATATTTTTTGTTTTCAATTTTCGAAGGTGTCTCGATGTGTACAGATACGGGATTATGATGCAGAGAAGAAAACTATCCCGTAAAAAGGCGTTTTTAAGACCGGCCTGTTTTGAAAGCTCTTCGGCTCCGAAACAGCCGCAATCCACATCCAGGTTCTGTGAAATGCCGTAACCCAGAACGAACACAAACATAAGAATCAGGGAAGAGATGATTGCCAGAGCCCCTCTTATATCAAGCAGAAGACCTATTCCTGATACAGTTTCAACAAGTGGGAGACCGATTGCAAAGACAGGGAGCAGCATCTCCGGGATTATGTCATAGGCTGATATGGTCCTGGCAAAGGCCCTGGGATCAAAAAGTTTGATCACTCCGCCGTATATGAAGATTGTCGAGAGCGCTATCCTGACAACCCTGTAAGGCCAGATGAGAGACAGTAGATAATACACTTGCCTTGAGAATTTATTCTTCATCAGACATAGCTAGCAAATGCAAATACAGAAGACCAATTCCGTAATATTATAGGGGATGCATGATTATTCAAATCTGGAATAGGAGACGATATTCCGGAAATATACAAATGATGGCATTAAACGCTGTTTTATTATCCTTGTAATGATTTGATAAAAACCAACAGAGACACTCACATTACATGTCAGATATTTCTTTTATGTCAGTAGCATCTTTCCAAGAGTTTTCTCCGGATCTCTCATGTTTGCCCTCCTTTTTTTATTGGATGATTCCAGTTAAGCCGCAGCTGCAAGTGAAAATTCAATTTATACGGTTTCCTTGCGATCATTCTTGTGCAAGAGAGCATAACCGATTATGTAATAAAGTAGGAAGGTGTGAATGGAAAAGGTCAATATCTTCGTTGATGTCCAGAATATCTATTACACGACAAGAGATGCTGACCTTCCCCCCGAAAAATAAGCCATATTTGAAGCGAGTATGATCTGGTAAAAAGGTAAGAGGAGGATCGTACCATGAGGAGAGGGAGATTTGGAGAGGAGCAGATAATCCGGATACTGAAGGAGAGAGAAGCCGGGGT
>DATCTV010000057.1 GCA_036567785.1 Desulfomonilia bacterium
GGGCGGCAACTTCGAATGCGTATGGTGACCATCGAGCCTGGAGGTGTCTTTGGCCCAATTCACGACCATAAAGACAGACCAGGCACAGTCTACATATTGCAAGGAACTATCACTGACCATCGAAATGGGGTCGCTACGGACTATGGACCGGGAGTGGGCTGGCCCGAGGATAGGAACACCATACACTGGCTTGAGAACAGAGGAACGATTCCGGCGGTGGAGATCTCAATAGATATAGTCAGGCAAGAGTAAGGTCATGCACTGGGGTCATACACTGGGGTCGAATCTTTAATATTGACAATTGTGCCCCAAAAAATTAAACAGGCACAATTACTCTATTGCTGATATAAAAAAATAGGTAGTGTATAATTTTTTGTGTAAATTTAAAGGAGCCAAAAAGGTAGAAAAAAAGGCGCTTTTCCTTTAGAAGGGTTTTTCCCCAAAAACCAAATCATAAAAGGAGAAAGCGCCATGAAACTGGAAGTAACGGTAGCGGAGATTGCAGATATTTTCAAGGTTATTCAGGAACGGCCGGAGCAACTTTTTGAGCTGATCCGACTGGATGTTAGAGATACAGTTGGGAAGTATTTGACGGCCATGATGGACGCAGAGCTGACCCAATTTATGGGACGAGATGCCTATGTTCGAGTTGCCGGCAATGCAAAGCATCGCAACGGTTCCTATGATCGTTCTTTCACATTAAAGAATATAGGAGAGGTCAAAGTCAAGATTCCCCGTGATCGAGAAGGAGAATTTAAGACCTCGGTCCTTCCCAGGAGCAGGCAATACGAGACAGAGCTTGGCAGAGATTTGGGTATTTTGTTTTTAGGCGGTATCAGCACCCGTAGTCTCTCGATGATTTCGGAGAGATTGATCGGCCGGAAGATATCTCCGGCGGAGGTCAGCTCAGTCAATGTGGAATTAACGGAAGCCGTGTTAAAATGGCGGCAGCGAGATTTATCACAAGAGCCGGTTAGATATCTTTTCATAGATGGTGTCCATTTCAATATGCGTTTGGAGCAAAGTATAGAGAGAGTTCCGGTTCTTGTGGCTATTGGAGTGACGGAAACAGGGCAGAAGCTGGTTTTGAGTTTACAATCCGGAGATAAGGAATCGGCTGCTTCCTGGCGGGAGTTTTTTAAGGATTTAAAATCCCGTGGCTTGGACGGAAGCAAAGTAACGTTAGGCATCATGGACGGCTTACCGGGCCTGGAAACAGTCTTCAAGGAAGAATTCCCCCGGGCTAAGACCCAGCGCTGCCAAGTCCATGTGGCCCGGAATGTCCTGGCCAAGGTACCCAAGAAGTTCAAGCAGGAAGTGGCTGATGATCTGCGATCTATCTTCTACGCCCCTTCACGCGAGAAGTCTTGGGCGTATTTTGAATCCTTTCGGCAGAGATGGCAAAAGAGTGTTCCTTCTGCGGTAGAATGCCTGGAACGGAGCATTGATGCCTGTTTGACCTTTTTCAACTTTCCTCCTGACGAGTGGATCTCATTGCGAACGACTAATATTATTGAGCGGCTGAACAAGGAATTTCGAAGAAGGACCAGACCGATGGAGATACTGGCCGGGGAGGCAGCCTGTTATCGGATTCTGGCTTTTATATGCCTGAAAATGGAATTGCACTGGCGGTCAAACCCTGTAGGTAAAGTGCGTAAAAATCTGCCTTTCTTCAAAGAATTGGCCTATGAAAATTTTACATGGAGAATCCGCTGCAAGGCAGCGCCCTATTCCGGTGGAAGGCAGCACCCCAATCCGGAGGATGCCGGCACCCTGATCCGGGGCAAAGCAGCAGGTTTTTGTGAAGTAGCGGAAAGGCCTGCCGGCATGGCGGAATCAGGTGCTTTCATCCCGGAATGGAACTCATACTGACAAACTGACCGATAACGGCCATACTGTTTTCCAAAACGCAATAGGGAGGCACGGATGGCACAGGAAAGGATCAGTATGAGAAAAATCAAAGAAGTCTTACGACTGCACTACGAAGCAAAACTATCCCAGGCAAACATCGCCAAGGTCAACCATATCAGCCGCTATACGGTCGGACAATACATCATGCGGTTTGCCGCCGCCGGCTTAAGCTGGCCGCTTTCCGGGGAGATCAACGATACGCTATTGGAGAGCAAACTGTTCCCCGGTAAAAAAGACAAAAGCAGGCGTCCTGCCCTGGACTATGGGTATTTATTAAAAGAAATCCGCCGACCGGACGCCACCCTGGCCGTATTGTGGGAAGAATACAAGCAACAAAATCCGGATGGATATCAGTACAGCTATTTCTGTGATTTATTCAATGCTTATCGCGGGAAACTCAACTACAGCATGCGGCAGGAACACAAGGCCGGGGAGAAGACCTTTCTGGACTTCGGTGACAGTCCGCTGAAGATAATCGACCGTCAAACCGGACAGGAAACCCGCACCAAGATATTTGTCAGCGTCTGGGGCGCCTCCAATTACCTGTATGCGGAAAGCTCTCTGGACGAGAAACTGGCCACCTGGATCAGTCTGAATATCCACGCGTTGGAGTATTACGGCTGCTGTCCCCGGGCGATGGTGCCGGACAATCTAAAATCCGCCGTCAGTAAAGCCTCCCGGTATGAACCGGATATCAATCCCACCTATGCGGAGTTTGCCGAACATTACGGCACCGTCATCTTTCCGGCCAGGCCTTATCGACCGAAGGACAAATCCCGCGCGGAAAATGGCGTGAAGCTGGCCAAGCGGTGGATACTGTTCCGACTGCGCAATCAGACCTTTTATTCACTGAGAGAATTAAACCAGGCGATCCGGGTACTGCTGGCTGACTTTAATCGCCGCACCATGAAGAAAATGAAGAAGAGCCGCCGGGAGCTCTTTGAACTGTGGGACAAGCCGCATGCCCTGCCATTGCCGGAGAAACGTTATGAATACGCCGAATGGAAAAAAGCAAAAGTGCAGTTTAACTATCACATTGCCTATGGCAGCCATAATTACTCTGTTCCCTATACATTCGTTCATAAAGAAGTCGATATCAAGGCAACCGTCAGTCTCCTGGAGGTGTACTATCACGGGAACCGTATCTGTTCCCACGCCAGAAGTTACCGGGAGCATGGTTATACGACCGTAAGAGAACACATGCCTGAACGGCACATTAAATATCTGGAGTGGACGCCGGAGAGAATCTTCAACTATGCGGGGAAATACGGCCCTGCAGTCCAGGAACTTGTTCAGGAAATCATGGCGCAAAGAAAGTTTCCCGAACAGGCTTACAAAGCCTGCCTGGGCATTATCAGACTGGAGAATGTGTATTCGGCAAATCGTCTGAACCTGGCCTGCCGAAGGGCTTTGGACTACAAGGCGTTTTCTTACCGGAGCGTAGAGAACATTTTAAAGAACGGGCTGGATAAACAGGTATCGTTGTCACCGTCCCCTTCATTTAACCGGAAGCACGAAAATATCCGCGGCGCCGATTATTACCGGGAGGGCCGATAAAATGACGAGCCAGACTCTGTCCAAAATGTACGAAATGAAGTTGCACGGTATGGCCGCCTCGTTTCAGTCCCGGCGGATTATGCCGGATCATCAGGATTTAAATCATGATGAGTTTACCGCCTTACTGGTGGATGACGAGTATATCCATCGCCGGAACAACCGTCAACGCCGCCTGCTGCAAATGGCCAAGCTAAAGTTTTCTTCCGCCGCTTTGGAAAACATTGATTACCAGACCAACAGAGGCCTCCTGAAAGCGAAGATCACGACTTTACAAAACAATCAGTGGCTGGAGAAGCATCAGAATATTTTGATCTCCGGTCCGACCGGGGTGGGCAAAAGTTATCTGGCCTGTGCTTTCGGTCAGTGGGCCTGTCGTTACGGTTTTACCGTCTCTTACCACCGTTGGCCGCGGATGCTGGGGGACTTTCTGGCCGCCCGGGGTGAAGGTCATTATCTGAAATATCTGCAGAAACTGACCAAAGTAGATTTATTGATCATTGACGACTTTGGCCTCAACTCCCTGGCGGACACCGACAAAAAAGATCTGCTGGAAATCATCGAAGACCGTTACATGGTCAAATCCACCCTCATTGCCAGTCAGTTGCCCATCAAAGACTGGCACGCCTTCATCGGTGATCCGACCATCGCCGATGCGGTCTGCGACCGCTTGTTTCATGTCGCCCATAAATTTGAACTCAAAGGAGGTTCCATGCGTAAAAAAACAGAAATTATTGATTGATGACAGCAGGTGTGTTACTCAAACCACGGTCAGTTTTTCAGTAGGCGGCAGGGTGCTGCCTTCCTCCGGATTCACCTGCTGCTTTCAGCGGATTTTACAATGACGGAACTATATGGACATCCGGCATTCGGCGCTTCGTGGGAAGGCTGGTGTATTGAACAGCTTATTTGCGCGCTGCCGC
>DATCTV010000058.1 GCA_036567785.1 Desulfomonilia bacterium
AGAATGCCGATACCGGCGATGTTGGCCGAAGCGCCGATGGGCGTCAGGTTGCCGCCGAGCGTCGCGCCGACGACGAGCCCAAAGTACATGACAAAACGGATGCCCTCGGTGTCCTGGCCTGTCGGACTCATGGAATTGGCAAGCATGGTGACGACGGGCAGCATAGTCATAACATAGGGGATGTTGTCGATGACCGCGGAAAACGCGACCGAAATCCAGCAAAGAATGGTGAAAATAACAAACAGATTTCCGGCGCTGATATGCTGGATGATCATACTGATTTTATCGATAATGCCCGCTTCCTCAATGCCGCCGATGATAACGAACAGGGAGAACAGCAGCAGCAGCGTAAACCCGTCGACCTCTTTGAGCGTTTTGACGATATCTCTGCGTTTTGCGAGGTTCCTGACCAGGCCGATAAGGAAAAGGGTCATGCAGATAATGCCGTTGATGGGGATGGCATCCCTCAGTTTTTCCGGTATCGGAAGGAAAGAAGCGATAATCAGCAGCACGATGGTGCCCAGCAAAAGCACGGACGGCACATAGTCGGTGACCTGCGTTTTTTCTTCCATGTGAATAGGCTGTTTGTCTTTACGGAATAGGAAAAGAAGGATCAACGCGGAGGCAAGGGCGCCGGCCTGGCAAATCCAGAAGAGGCTCGGCCGCAAAGCGCTGCTTTCGTTGATGCGGAAAAAGAAAAAGTGCGCGAAATTCATCTTCGCCTCGGCGCCGAGGAGGATGGATGTTGTGTCGCCGACCAGTGTCGCGGCGCCCTGCAGGTTGGACGAAATCGCGATGGCGATGACCATATTGACCGGTGAAATTTTTAATTTTTTGGCGATGGTCACCGCCACGGGCGCCACCATGAGAACCGTGGCGACATTATCGACAAACGCCGAAATAAGGCCGGCGAAAAGAGAAAGCGCGAGTGTCGCCCATTTGACATTGGGCATTTTGTCAATAATCAGGTCGGCCAGGAGAGCCGGCATTTTCGATTCGATGAACAGCGATACGATGCCCATCGTCCCGGCAATCATCATCAGTACATTCCAGTTGGGTATCCAGTCGAGGGTCACGATATGGCCCGCCGTCATGACGCGAGCAGCCACAAAAACAACCGCCGTCGCGAGGGCGATATAAGCCCTGTACTTCGGCAGCAGAAGAAGCAGCACATAGGTCGCAAGGAACAGAACAAGCGCGAAAATCATCTTCACTTCATCGGTCAAAATACCACCCGCTTCGGTTGTTTTTCGGCACGCTTGCCGAGTATTATAACAGGTCAAAAAAGTGAATGCAATATATAATGTATATAAAGAGCCGTAAATTCACGGTTCGTCGATTGTAAATTCAACTGCACCGGTGAAGAAAACTGCTGGTGGAAGATATTGCTTTGGATTTCCGGAATGAAGCGAAGCGGAATGGAGGGAATCCAAAGCGCGGCGCGCTTGCCGTGGCGCTTATGCTGCAAGTATATGGCGAATGGCTTCGTTCCACAAGTCCAGAGGCGTTCTGTACCCTAACCGCTTTCTCGGCATCGTATTGATGTAATGACCGATCCGTTGCATATCCTCCTGTGTCAGATTGTCGAAACTTTTGCCTTTGGGGATAAACCGCCTGACGATGCCGTTCCAATTCTCGTTGATTGCGCGCTCATAACTGCTGTACGGGTGAGCATAGTAGACTTGCGTGTCCCTGCCGTTTTCCATCCCGTCGCTGTCGGAAAACTCAGGCCCGTTGTCGAAGGTAATGGTCTTAAAGATAGCGTTAAAACAACCCTTGTATTCTTGTTGAAGCATATCCAGCACCTCGACGATTTTATTGCTTTCTCTCGTGGCAACATTGAACAGGAACCCTGCGCCGGTCTTTCTTTCCACCAAACTGATGAGGTGTCCCCGCCTGCCTTTGCCTACCATCCCGTCGCCTTCCCAATGTCCGAAATCTTCCCGGGCATCAACGGACGAAGGCCTTTCCTCTATGCTTTTTCCCATAACCCGTTTTCGCTCCCGCCTTGGTTTCTTCGGCTTTCGGCGCACTTTTAAAAGCAGATCGATGTTCTTCACCCTCACAAGCCCGTCGTCTATCCAGTTGTAGAATGTTTTTGTGCTGAACTCTTGGCCCGGAAAGAGGCCGTTGGCTTTTGCAAAGCCGATTGCCGCGTCAGGCGACCATTTCTCCTTTCCTAAAATCTTCGCCTCCACATATTGTACCTGTTCGGCGCAAGCGATTACTTTGTTTTTTGCGCCGCATTTCTGCCGGTTTCGGAGATAGGCGGACTGCCCCACATCCCAAAAGTACACCATTTTTTCCAAATAATCCGGAACTTTCGGGTTGCGGCTGGCGTAAGGGTTCTCTTTCCGCTGTATGACGCTTCCGCGCTTGATCTCCCGTTTGATAGTGCTGATGTCCCTGTGCAGCAACCGCGCGATTCCCGCTTTGCCGGTGCCGTATCTCATTTCCCGCTCGATTATTTTCCGTTCTTCCTCGCTTAAATGTTTCCTTTTCATCCGTTCCATGCTATATTCTTCTTGGCTCATCGGGCTGCCTCCTTGTGCTTTGTTCGTGTCGTAACCAACAGTTTACAAGAAGTCGCTCCGTTGAGCTATTCTCTTTCTTCAACCGGGGCAGTTGATATTACAATCCGCG
>DATCTV010000059.1 GCA_036567785.1 Desulfomonilia bacterium
AAAAAGCACACAACCCAGCGAATAGACATCCGTAGCCGGGCTCGCCGGCGGTTTTCCCCGCCATAATTCCGGTGCACGATAGGCCGGAGTGCCGACGATGCCAAGACTGGAAGATGCTCCCGATACCTGCACTGCGCGCGCCAGTCCGAAATCGCTGATTATTACCTCTTCTCGATTGTCGAACAAAATGTTGGCCGGTTTAATATCCCGATGGATCAATCCATCTTCATGCGCTGCCTGTAATCCAGTGCAGAGCTGATGCATGATTGTCAGAATTTTTTTGCAGGCAAGCGGACCTTCCTGGATTTTCATTTGCAGGCTGCCGCCGGACAAATACCTCATGGCAATAAATAACCGTCCATCGATATCATTCAATTCATAGATCGTTACTATATTCGGATGCTCCAATACAGACAGGACCTGGGCTTCTTTCTTGAAGCGTTCCACAAAATTCTCATCCACCATGAGCTGCGGATGCAGCACTTTGAGCGCCACATCCCTGCCCAGTGACATATCCGTGGCACGATAGACAATGCCGAATCCGCCTTTACCCAGTTGTTCATGCAGTTCATATTTGCCGAGTGTTGTCATCCATAAACCTCAGAGATTCTTATTGATAACCTTTCTTTGAAAATCAATTTGTCAACCCTTCCTAAAAGAAAATTTATCCCCCTTCGGTGGAGAATCCTTTGAGATTAGGTTTTGCATCCCAACCCCGAAGAAGAAGCCAGGAAACAGAATTCCAGCAGCCAGAACGCCTACGCTGAGAAAGCGCAACGGAACCCGATATAGCTAAGCCAGTCCGAAGGATCGAGCCCGTCGCGACTTGCCGAGCGGGTGTTGAGATCACTGCTGTTCCACGAACCGCCCCGCAGTACGCAATAACGACCGGTCTGCGGTCCAACCGGATTACGCGCGAGTGATGGGCTGTAGTATTCTTTTGCATACCAGTCGGCGGTCCATTCCCAGACATTGCCCGCCATATCCAGCGCACCATAGGGACTGGCGCCGGCCGGATAGCTGCCAACAGCCGTTGTATCCCCTACATTTCCACCATAATTTGCCAAATTATTGTCTGGTTTCTTATTTCCCCAAGGAAAAATTCTACCGTCCGTACCGCGAGCAGCCTTTTCCCATTTTGCCTCGGATGGCAGACGGATTTTCAGTCCTGTTTGAGCACACATCCATTTGCAAAATATGCTGGCATCCTCCCACGAGATGTTGACGGCAGGATGATCCTCTTTCCCCTCCTGATAATGCCAGCCAGATTTATTTTCATCCTTCTTGCTTGAAACGAATGCTTGATACTGTTGGTTGGTCACCGGATATTTCCCGATCCAGTATTCATCCAGATATACCCTGTGCTGCGGTTGTTCATCTTTGTCTGCTAAATGATCTATTTGTGGATCGCTGCCCATGATAAATTCACCGGCTGGAACACACACGAAATCCATCGTAACGCCAGGAGCAATTTCAACTGACATTTCGTTGCCAGAGAAATTTCGAATTATTTTTTCCCTATGGTCAATGCCTTTGATGATGGAAGCTGTTTTATTATTATGAATCGATTCATATTTCTTTTCTTCTACTGCATGGATAGATTGATAGGCACACTTAATCTCATCCAGTAATTGACCTGCATCCGTCTGTCTTTTAGCCGGATCTTTTTCTAATGCCTTTTTGAGAACCTGGATCAAACCGGATGGTGTTCCTGCCGGCCAGGTTTCGGGGAACTGCGGCCCGTCCACCAGATGCTGGGTGATGATCTCATCCGGCGTGTTTCCATCGAAAAGTATCTTTCTTGTGATCATCTCAAAAAGCACACAACCCAGCGAATAGACGTCCGTTGCCGGGCTTGCCGGCGGTTTTCC